>URUI01000034.1 GCA_900551015.1 uncultured Collinsella sp. | reverse complement strand
CTTCGAGGGCGACGACGGGCTCAAGAATTACCTGTCCGAGATGCTCGACGGCGCTTCGGCCGTGGCGAGTGATGCGGGCGACCGCGCCGCCTCGGCAACCAAGGTCGTGACGCTCGTGACCTGTCGCTCGCTGTCGCTGAGCAACACACGCGCCGTCATGGTGCTCACGCCGGTCGAGGAATAAGTTGTTCGAGAGTAGCTAAAAAGGCCCCGTCCCAAATTGGCTACTCGACGACGGTAAGGGAGAAATGATGCTCGAGAGTGGCAAATTGATGCCTTCGATTGATGCTTGGCTGCGCGAGGCCAAGGCCGATGCTTCGGCGGCAGGCTGTGGGATGTATCTGACGCATAACGGTGTGGTGCGCGCGACGCCCAAGGCCGAGGTGCGCGGAGTCGAGACCGATGGCGTGGCGCCAGGCCACAGGGTGGGCGGCATGGTCTTTGACTACGACGCCGAAAAGGTACGGTCTGCTATCGAGGCCACGCGCGCGATGCCGGGTATCGGCTATGTGCGCGTGTGGCTGGCAAGCGGCGAGCTTACCGTAGGTGACGACATCATGCTCGTGCTTATCGGCGGGGACATTCGCCCACACGTGGTCGATGCACTGCAGGCGCTCGTTGGCACCATCAAGAACGAATGCGTGAGTGAGGTCGAGCGCGAGGCATAGAGGATTGCGTCGATAGAAGGATCGTTTATAAAAATGCCCACCGGTACATGTGATACCGGCGGGCATTTTGCGTTTTGGGCGCGGTGAGCGCTATACGCGCGTCGCATCCTTGGGGCTCATGGTCATGCTCTGGAAGCGGTTTTCCATGTACTCGTTATCGAAGTGCTCTCCGTAGAACTGTGCGACGGGAATGTCCGGCTCCGTGCCGTTAACGCGCTGGTACCAGTAGTCGAGCGACTGCAGCGTCATGACGCCGTCGACCAGCATGATAACGGTAAAGATGACGGTGGCCGAGTAGCGGCTCTTCCAGGGGATCTTGTTGATAAGCTTAAGCAGCCTCGGCAGCAGCAGCTTGATCCAGATGAGGCCGCCCAGGCCCCACAGGCAGGCGAAGCCCGTGCAGGTGCGTCCGCCCGTGAGGACCACGAGCGGATCGGGCAAACCGAACAGCGTTATGTGCGAGTAGCTCCACGAGACCACGCCAAACGCGGTCTGCATAAACCAGCCCACGAACACCTCAAAGCTGGCGCCGAGCAGGGCGCTCACCAGGAAAATGATGATGGGGTTCTTTTTGTAGAAGCGGTTAAGCACCATGGTCATGAGCACGGCGCCAAATCCGTAGATGGGGCTGAAGGGGCCAAACAGCATGCCGGCGCGGTTCTGATAGACGCCCGGGTCGTCGACTGTCATGTGCCAGATGTCCTCGGCGATCAGGCCGAGTATGCAGCAGACAAAGAACACCCAGAACAGGTTGAAGTAGTTGAGCTTGATGTAGCCCTCGCCGGTTTCATCGCGGCCGAGCATGCCCTCGGCGGCGGCGTCGCGGTCGAGCATCTCCTGCAGGCGGCGCTGCAGTTCGCGCTCCTGACGAAGCGTGGGGTCGACGGTTGCCGAAAGTGCAACGAGGATGCCGAGCTGGATCGCGGGACGCAGCAGGAAGGGCCCGATGCCCTGGAGCATCACGTCGACCAAAAGCTCGACGACGGTGAATGCAATAAGGATGTAGGACAGGCGGGCGGCGTTGCGGCGCTGGTTTTTGATAAGGTCCAGGCCAAAGATGATTAGGATGACGGCACTTGCCGCAGAGAGCATGATGCCGGCGACGATAAGGCCGACTGCGACGAGCGTGTTGTCGCCGAGCTTTTCGGTGGCGTTGCCGTTAACAAGTGCCGTGATGACCTGCCACATAAAGGCAGCGACCGACGGGAGCGTGCCCACGCCGGAAAGGATGCACAGGACGGCGTACACCTTAATGATGAGGGGGATCTTCTTGACCTCCGTGGCGCTGGGGACGCTGGGGTCGAGTTCGTTTCGATCCATACAGAACCTTTCTCGCTTTGTTGTAGGTTACAAGGATACGCCGCCGACCTGCCAAAAGACAGGACGAACGTCCCAATTGCAACTTTGTAATCCCCAACGGCGGACGCGGCGGCCATCTGGGGGCGCGGGCACTTACGCTGGACAGACCGATAAAATGTTTGGCAACAAAACTGATTATTAGCTCGGTGGGCTTTTAAAAAGCGCTGCTCATGCGCTGGGGAGCACGTCGCGCCGTGCGTATAATAAGGCGGGTAACGCCAAAAATACGAGGCTCTGAGGGGATACCATGTCTCAAGAAACCATCCGCGCGGCCGAGCGTGCCGCGGGACAGGTGAACACCATGTCGACGTATGATCCGGACTCCGACCAGCTGCATGAGGAATGTGGCATTTTCGGCGTATGGGCGCCCGATCGCGACGTGGCTCGACTGACGTACTTTGGCCTGCGTGCACTGCAGCACCGTGGCCAGGAATCGGCGGGAATCGCCGTGGGTGACGGCGGCACGGTTATGGTCCGCAAAGACCTGGGGCTGCTCGATCGCGTGTTCTCCAACGCCGACCTGTCGACGCTCTCCGGCCAGCTGGCCGTGGGCCACGTGCGCTATGGCACCGCCGGTGCCAAGAGCTGGGAAGCCTCTCAGCCGCATCTTTCTACCATCAACAGCGTCATTATCGCGCTTGCTCACAACGGCACCCTCGTCAACACCGACGAGCTGCGCCGTCAGCTGATCGAGCTGGGCGTGCCGTTCCTCTCCAATTCGGATTCCGAGGTCGCGACCAAGCTTATCGGCTACTTTACCCAGCGTACGGGCCACCTGCGCGAGGGTATTCGCAAGACCATGGAGCTCGTGCGCGGCGGCTACGCCATGACGCTCATCAACGAGCAGGCGCTCTACGCATTCCGCGATCCTCACGGCATTCGCCCGCTGGTGCTTGGCAAGCTCGTGGACGAGGGCCTGGATCAGGCTGACGCCGCTTCTGTTTCGCAGCTGCCCTCGCAAGACGGCGCCGCGACGGTTGACGCCACCACCCATGTCACCCGCGCCGGCGGCTGGGTCGTCGCCTCCGAGACTTGTGCGCTCGATATTGTGGGCGCCGAGTACGTCCGCGACGTCCGTCCCGGTGAGATTTTGCGCATCAGCGCCGAGGGCCTTGTGTCCGAGCAGGGCGTGCCTGCCGCCGAAGAGCCTGCTAACTGCATCTTTGAGCAGGTCTACTTCGCTCGCCCCGATTCCATCATGAACGGCAAGAGCGTCTACGCCTGCCGTTATGACATGGGTCGTCAGCTGGCACACGAGGAGCCCGTCGAGGCCGACCTGGTCATCGGCGTGCCCGACTCCGGCCTGCCGCCCGCGGAGGGCTATTCGCATGAGAGTGGCATTCCCTTTGGTGAGGGCCTTATCAAGAACCGCTACGTGGGTCGTACGTTTATCGAGCCTACGCAGGAGCTGCGCGCCATGGGCGTGCGCATGAAGCTCAACCCGCTGCGCGACAACATCGAGGGCAAGCGCCTGGTCGTCATCGACGACTCCATCGTGCGTGGCACCACTATGGTGCAGCTCGTCAAGATGCTACGCAACGCTGGCGCCAAGGAGATTCATATCCGCATCAACTCGCCCGAGGTCATCTGGCCGTGCTTCTACGGTATCGATACCGACGTGCAGTCGCAGCTTATCAGCGCCAACAAGACGGTCGACGAGATTTGCGAGTATATCGGCGCCGATTCGCTGGCCTTCCTTTCGGTCGAGGGCCTGCTTAAGGTCATGCCCAAGGGCGGCTACTGCGACGCGTGCTTTACCGGCCGCTATCCCGTGGCGATTCCCGAGAGCTTTGGCCGCGACAAGTTTATGGAGGGCTTTAAGCCCCGCAACCTGGACAAGCCGCTGTACTTTGACGACGACGCCGTGGTCGAGAAATACGACGACCGCAGCTGGGAAGAGGAGCACGGCGAGGCCTAAAACCTGCCATATGGGGACAGGTATATTTTGGTAGGTTTTACCTGCTGTTTTGTTGATATGACGGCGGGTGCTGTTATGGCACACGCCGAAATGAACGCAATTATGAGCACCGTTTGGCGCCCGCGCGGCGCCACGGTAGTGGGAGAGGAAGGCTCAGATGAGCGACAGCAAGCATGTGACGTACGAGGACGCCGGCGTCGATACCGCCGAGGGCGGTCGCGCCGTCGACGCGATTAAGCAGATGGTCAAGGACACCAATCGTCCCGAAGTTATCGGCGGCATCGGCGGCTTCGGTGGCCTGTTCTCGGCTGCCGCGCTTAAGGATATGGAAGACCCGATCCTGATCAGCGGTACCGACGGCGTGGGCACCAAGCTCGTGCTCGCCCAGATCATGGACCGTCACGAGACGGTGGGCCAGGACCTGGTCGCTATGTGCGTCAACGACATTTTGGCTTCGGGCGCCGAGCCGCTGTTCTTCCTGGACTACGTTGCCATCGGTCACATCGAGGCCGAGCACATGGCAAAGATCATCAAGGGCGTGGCCGATGGCTGCAAGCTCGCGGGCTGCGCGCTCGTGGGCGGCGAGATGGCCGAGCACCCCGGCGTCATGGCTCCCGCCGACTACGACCTCGCCGGCTTTACCGTGGGCGTCGTCGACCGTCCCAAGATGCTCGACCCCGCGAACGTTCGCCCCGGCGATGTGATCCTGGGTCTGCCTTCCACCGGCGTGCACTCCAACGGCTACTCGCTCGTGCGCAAGGTCATCGGCGTCGACGGCATCAAACCGGGCACGCCCGAGGCCGCCGCTAAGGCCGAGGAACTGAGCCGTCCGCTCGAGGAGCTTGGTGGTGCATCGCTGGCAGACGCCCTGCTGGCCCCCACGCGCATCTACGTCAAGCCGATTCTGGAGCTGCTCCGCGGTGGCGCCAACGTTCACGCCATTGCCCATATCACCGGCGGCGGCATCACCGAGAACCTCAACCGCGCGCTTGCCGACGACGTCGACGCCGTGGTCACCCGCAACGGTGCCGAGATGGGTTGGGACGTTCCGCCCGTCATCACCTACGTGTCGCGCCAGGCCGAGCTCGCGCCCAACGAGGCATGCAAGACCTTCAACATGGGCGTCGGCCTGTGCCTGATCGTCGCCCCCGAGGACGAGGCCGCGGTTACCGAGGCCCTGGTCGCGCTGGGCGAGAAGCCGTTCCGCGTGGGCGAGTGCGTCGAGGGTTCCGGTAAGGTCGTGTACTCCGATGAGCGCTAACGATCAGATGGCTGCTAGTGAGGGCCTGGGCTTTGTGCCCTACACCCGTCCGACCGGCACCGATACGGCAGAGCCGCTCAAGATCGGTGTGCTCATCAGCGGTTCGGGTACCAACCTGCAGGCGCTGATCGATCTGATCGCCGCCGGCAAGCTCAACGCTTCGATTGAGCTTGTGGTGTCGAGCCGTCCTTCGGCCAAGGGCCTGCAGCGCGCTGAGCGCGCGGGCATCCAGACGCTCACGCTGTCCAAGGATGTCTACGCCGACCCTATTGCCGCCGACGAGATCATCGCGCACGAGCTTCTCGAGCGCGGCTGCGAGTATGTGGTCATGGCCGGCTACATGCGCATGGTGCACACGCCGCTGCTGGCGGCGTTTCCCAACCGCGTGGTCAACTTGCATCCGGCGCTGCTGCCGAGCTTTACCGGTGCGCATGCGATTGACGATGCCTTTGCGCGCGGCGTCAAGGTAACTGGCGTGACCGTGCATTTTGCCAACGAGATCTACGACAACGGTCCCATCATCGCCCAGCGCACACTGGCTGTTGAGGAGGGCTGGGATGTCGACACGCTCGAGGAGCACATCCACGCGATTGAGCACGTGCTGTATCCCGAGGTCGTGCAAATGCTCGCCGACGGTCGCATCCACGTGCTGGAGAACGGCAAGGTGGCAGTTGACCCGGCGCGCTAGTCGCTTGAAAAAGGGTCTCCTTGGTTTCCTTGAGATGTAAAAGCTTCATCAGAACCAAGAAATCTGATAGGGCCTCGTCCGTGTGCGGGCGGGGCCCTTTTGCGTGGCCTTTCATGTTTGCTATACTGCTAGCAGATAGAGAGGAGCCGCTATGGGTACAGCAACGGTGCAGCTCAACACGCGAATCGATCCTATGCTCAAGGCTGGTGGCGACGCGGTCCTAACTCGCAATGGATTGGGGGCGAGCGATGCTATTCGTGCGCTTTGGGTCTATCTTGTCGAGCATCAAACGTTGCCGGGATTTATGGTGGCGGATAAGCGCGAGGCGCCCCGTGCGGAGAGCCTGGCCGAGCAGGGGTGTGGCCTAGCTTTTTCCTCGTTGGGGCTAAGCGCTTCGGATTTTGCGCCAGGTGGATCATCTGCGGAAGACTGGGATGCCGTACGAGATGATATGTATGACGCGATGATTGCCGACATCGAGGCGAATTGCCGATGATCGAGGCAAAGCGGCTCTTGGTGGACACGAATGTTTGGCTTGATTACTACCTGCAAGAGGGCGCATTCGACAACGTGAGAAGATTGGTTGAACTGGCCGAAGCGGGAAAGATCGACCTTCTGTACGCGCCAACGACGGCAAAGGACGTGTTCTACATCTTGCCTCGGCGTCTAGCTCGACGGAATGTGAATGGGATTAACGCTTCGTTCGGTCCGGCTGCATGGGCATGCGTCGAGCATATGATGCAGGTGGCAACGGCTTCCCCGCTTTCGATGGCGGAGTGCGAGATGGCGCGCATGCTTGGCAAGCGCATGCCGGACCTCGAGGACAATCTCATTATCGCCTCGGGCGATACGGCGGATGTTGACTACGTAGTCACGAGCGACCGACGCATGTTGGAGACGATGCCCGAGGTATGCTTGACGCCCGCGCGCGCACTCGAGCTCATCGGGATCCTCGGCTAACCTTGCATACCCCGTTTCGCTATCATATTGAGCATTGTGGCCCTCATGCAACTTTGGAGGACGGTATGGCGGATAACGAAGCACTGTTTACGCCTGAGCTGGTGTTTTTTGATTGGGAGTGTGCGACGCCCGCCGAGGTGTTTGCGCGACTCGAAGGCGAACTTGCCCCACGCGGCTACATCTGCACCGGTTGGCTCGACGCCGTCCGCACGCGCGAGGATGCCTATCCCACGGGCCTTGCCATGCCGGCGGCCAACATCGCCATCCCACACACCGACCCGGGGTTTGTGGCCAAGCCCTATATCGCGGTGGTAAAGCCCGCCGCGCCCGTGACGTTCAATGCTATGGCCGGCATGGGTGCCCCCGTGCCGGCGCAGATCGTCATCAATTTGGGTATTGCCGAGCCGGGCGGCCAGGTCGAGGCCCTGCAAGCGCTCATGAATATCTTTATGGACGCGGACGTCGCAGCCGATGTGCTCGGCCAGACCACGCCCCAAGGCATGGTCGACGCCATCCGCCGCCACTTTTAAAGCCGGCACTTGGGGACTGTCCCTAACTGCCGGCAGAAAAGGAACGTCCCCAAGTGCCAGGGTTGCCCCTTTGTCGCGGGGGCTGCGTTGTGACACAATGGCGTTTGTTCGATTCGTGATGCGAAAGGCCAACTATGGCAAACAAGAAAAAGAACTCCGAGGCCGCACCGACGCCCGAGCAGCAGGCCCGCGCCGCGTCGAGCTCTCGTAAGAAGCAGCGCAAGACGTACGTGTCTAAGACCGTCAAGATCGTTCTGGTGGTCATCGGCGTGCTGGCGATGCTGCTTTCCGTCTCGGCCATGGCATGCTCCGGCCTTATGTCGCAGGCAGAGGATACCTCGGGCTACAAGCTTACCGGCGGTGTGGCTGCCACTATCAACGGCACCAACCTCACCGAGGACACCGTGACAAAGCAGATCATGAGCATGCGCACGTCTTACGGCTACACCAAGGACAAGGACTGGGCGCAGTATCTGGTCGACAACGACCTCACGCCCAAGAAGTACCGCAAGCAACTCATCGACTCCTACACGCAGCAGATTCTGCTCCAACAGGCACAGAAGGAGAACGGCGTGACGGTGTCGGACGAGGAGGTCGAGAAAGCCTGGAAGGACGCGTGCAAGAGCGCGGGCGGCGCCAAGACCTTTAAGAAGACCCTTAAGACCTACGGCTACACCGAGGACACCTATAAGAGCTCGCTCAAGGAGAGCCTGGCGCAGCAAAAGCTCAAAGATGCCGTGGCGCCCACCAGCAAGCCCAAGGACAGCGAGATCGTCGATTACATCAACGAGAACCTGTCGAAGTACAACGATGCCCGCCGCTCGTCGAACATCCTGATCAAGGTTGATTCCGATGCGTCCGATGAGGACAAGGCTGCCGCCAAGGCTAAGGCGCAGGAGTGCCTGAACAAGATCAACTCCGGCGAGCTGAGCTTTGAAGACGCCGTGAAGCAGTATTCCGACGACACCGGCTCCAAGGAGAAGAAGGGTGACGTGGGCTGGGACAAGCTCACCACCTTTGTCGACAGCTACCAGACGGCACTCGAGGGGCTCAACAAGGGCGATGTGAGCGACGTGGTCGAGTCGACGTACGGCTATCACATCATCAAGTGCACCGACTACTTCCATGTCGATAATCAGGTCGATGACATCAACCAGGTGCCCAAGGCCATCAAAAAGTACGTCTCCAACGTGGTGAAGACGCAGGCGGCCAGCACTGCGTATAGCGAGTGGCTAGAGCAGTACAAGAAGGATGCTGACATCACCGTCAATCCCATGCCCAAGGACGTACCCTATAACGTGAGCCTGAAGGGCGTCACCAAGAGTTCGACCGACGATTCGTCGACGACTGAGTAATCATGGGGCGGTGCTCGCGCGAGTGCCGCCCACGCTATTAGAGAGGATTTGCAGATGACCAACGAAGAGCTGCAGAAGGAAATGATCGCGGCCATGAAGGCCAAGGACAAGGTTCGCCTGTCCATCATTCGCCAGGTCAAGGCCGAGGTGAAGAATATCGAGGTTAACGAGCGCCGCGATGTGACCGAGGAAGACGTCAATAGCATGATCAAGCGTCTGATTAAGCAGACGAGCGAGACGCTGGAGATGTCCATCAAGGCCGGCACCGACCAGGAGCGTACCGACAACCTGACCGAGCAGGTCAAGATTCTGGAGAGCCTGCTGCCCGCGCAGGTTTCGGGCGAGGAGCTCGAGGCCCTGATCGAGCAGGTCATCGCCGAGCTGGGCGCCACGTCCAAGAAGCAGATGGGCCAGGTTATGGGCGCACTCGGCAAGGCCACCGGCGGCAACTTCGACAAGCCGGCCGCGGCAAAGATCGTCGGCGCCAAACTCGCGTAATTTGTTACGCGGTTTTACCAAACCGCGTAACGGCTCGACGCTGCAAACCCGTACACACGGCAATCTGACGTTCAATTTCAAGGGCGCGACCATAAGGTCTGCGCCCTTTCATTTCACGTCACCTTGCTCGCGTGTACGGGTTTTCGCTGACTTATGCTCAACAAGGGCGGTTGTATTATTTTCGGTGCTCATTGGGGACAGACTTAAATGAGTACCCACGGGGGGTACTCATTTAAGTCTGTCCCCAATGAGTGGGTGGAAGATTGCGGGTTCTTTACGGGAATGTAGTGTGGGCTGCGGAAACGTGGTTCTTTCCGTACAATAGTTCAACTCGTGTAAACGCAGGGAAGGGACATTCATGGCAGACATGATCGAGATCAAACATCTCAACAAGTACTTTGGCGACCTGCATGTGCTCAAAGATATCAACCTCACCGTCAAGCGCGGCGAGAAGCTCGTAATGATCGGGCCTTCCGGTTCGGGTAAGTCGACGCTCATCCGTTGCGTCGATTATCTGGAGGAGCCCACGTCGGGCGAGGTCATTATCGACGGTACGCCGCTCACCAAAAAGAACCACCTGGAGATGGCTCGCAAGTATAGTTCCATGGTGTTTCAGCAGTTCAACCTGTATCCCAACATGACGGTGCTCGGCAACCTGACGCTCGCGCCCATCAAGCTGCAAAAGAAGAGCAAGGAGGAGGCGACCGAGATCGCCATCGCCGCACTCAAGCGCGTCGGCATGGCGCATAAGGCCGGCGAGTATCCGCAGAATCTCTCGGGTGGTCAGCAGCAGCGCATCGCCATCGCCCGTGCCCTGTGCACCAAGCAGCCCATCATCCTGTTTGACGAGCCGACTTCGGCGCTCGACCCCGAGATGGTCCAGGAAGTCCTGGACGTTATGATTGAGCTCGCGCAGGAGGACATCACCATGATCTGCGTGACGCACGAGATGGGCTTTGCGCGCCAGGTGGCCGACCGCGTCATCTTTATGGAGGACGGCCGCATCCTGGAGGAGGGTACGCCCGAGCACTTCTTCGATAACCCCGAGAACCCGCGCTGCCGCGAGTTCCTGTCCAAGATTCTGCACTAGGCGCGGTGATGGACATGACGGATATGACGAGGGCGGCCGTGTCGCGCCGTCACTTTTTGCAGCTGGCTGGCGCCGGCATGCTCGCGCTGACGGGGACCGTGCTTGCCGGTTGCGGCAACTCCACCAGCGGCGAGGGCTCCGACAAGGGGTCTAAGCTTGCGGCCATCAAGTCGCGTGGCCATCTGAATGCCGGCGTTAAGAAGGACGTTCCCGGCTACGGCTATTACGACACCGCCAAGGGTCGCTTTGAGGGCATGGAAGTCGATTTGTGCTACCAGATCGCGGCCGCCGTCTTTGGCGTGAGCTACAAGGATGCTCGCGCCCAGGAGCTGGTCGAGTTTACCGACGTAACGCCCAAGACGCGCGGCCCGCTGATCGACAACGGCCAGCTCGATGTGGTTGCGGCGACCTACACCATCACCGACGAGCGCAAGAAGAGCTGGGATTTCTCGACGCCGTACCGTACCGACTACGTGGGACTCATGGTCAAGAAGCGTTCGGGCTTTACCTCGATTGAGGACCTGGACGGCAAGGTCATTGGCGTGAGCCAGGGTGCTACCACGCAGGGCCTGATCGAGCAGATGATCAAGGACAACGGCTTTAGCTGTAAGCCCGAGTTTAGGGCCTTTAGCGGCTATCCCATCATCAAGAGTTCCCTCGACGCCGGCAATATCGACGTCTTTGCCATGGACCGCTCCACGCTGGCCGGCTACATGAACGAGACCGTTGAGCTGCTGCAGCCCGAGGTCAAGTTTGGCGAGCAGGGCTACGGCGTGGCGACCAAGAAGGGCTGCGACCTTTCGGCCGTGGTCGATCAGGTGATTTGCGATCGCCTGGCCGACGGCTGGCTCGACCAAGAGGTCAAGACCTGGGGTCTTGTATAGGCGCATCGTCCAAGGAAGGAATCAAATGCTCGAAGGATTATTTGACGCCGACCGTTGGTCGACGACATTTCAAAACATGGGGCCCTTCTGGGAGGGCTTTGGCGTGACGCTACAGGTGGTCGTTGCCGGTCTGCTGCTGTCGCTGGTGCTGGGCACGCTGCTGGGCGTGTTCTCCACCACCCGTTCGCGCGTGCTGCGCGCCATAAGCCGCGTGTACGTGGAGTTTTACCAGAACACCCCGTTGCCCGTGCAGGTGCTCTTTATGTACATGGCCGGTCCGCAGTTTTTGCAAGCCATAACCGGTGCCGACCAGCCGGTGCGCATCGCGCCGTTCGTGCTGGGCTTCTTGGGCGTGGGTCTGTATCACGCGGCCTACATTTCGGAGGTCATCCGCACCGGTATCGAGGCGGTTCCGCGCGGTCAGATGGAGGCGGCCCAGAGCCAGGGCTTCACCCGTGCCCAGGCGTACTGGTACATCGTGCTGCCCCAGACATTCAAGATCATTCTGCCGCCGCTGTGCAACCAGGCGCTCAACCTGGTCAAGAACACGTCGGTGCTGGCGCTTGTGGCCGGTGGCGACCTTATGTACCGTTCCGACAACTTTGTGAGTCTGTACGGTTACCTGCAGGGATACATCGTCTGCTGCCTTATGTACTTCATCATCTGCTTTCCGCTCGCCATGCTGGTGCAGTGGCTCGAGCGCCGCTCCAAGGAGCGTCCGCGCGGCGTGAGCCTGGCCGAGCTGGGACTCGACAACGTAGAGGAGGCCTAGCGCATGGAAATCTTCAACGCGACCAACCTGCTCTACATCTGGGGCGGCTTTGTTAAGACCATCGAGATCTCGGCGCTGTCGATCTTTTTCTCGCTCATCTTTGGCACGGTGCTGGCGCTCGTCAAGAGCTATGCGCCCCGCCCGTTCCGTATTTTGGTGAGCGCCTATATCGAGCTGTTCCGTTGCACGCCGAACCTGCTGTGGATTCTGTTTATCTACTTTACGGTGCAGGGTTTGGACATTGTGATTTCGACCATCGCCTTTACGCTGTTTACCAGCGCCGTTATGGCCGAGATTGTGCGCGGCGGTCTCAACTCGATTCCGCGCGGCCAGTTTGAGGCAGCGCAGAGCCAGGGTTTTGGCTTCTTTGCCACCATGCGCTACATCATTCTGCCGCAGACGTTTAAGACGATCATTCCGGCGCTGTTTAGCCAGTGCACGACCGTCATCAAGGACAGCTCGTATCTTTCGGGTATTAACGTGGCCGAGCTCATGTACACGGCAAACGTCGTGATGGCCCATGCGATCGACCTGTCGCAGGTGCTTATGCTCTACGGCCTGGTGTTTGCGATGTACTTTGTGCTCAACTTTGGCATCTCGCTGCTGGTCCGAGCTTACCAACGCCGCATCGTAGCCGCATAGCCTGGCTTTCCCTGGCACCCAACCTTGGCCTTCAAACCGTCGCTCGCGTACCAAAGTACGCGTCGCTCCTCTTTCAGGCCAATCTTGGGCACCAGGAAAACCCAGGTACGGTATCGTGGGAATAAGAGATAAACAGCCCTTTTCTCATTTGTTAGAAAGGAATCGCGATGAGCGATCTGGAGAATAAGAAGAATCCTGTGGTCATTACCATCGCGCGTGACTTTGGCGCCGAGGGCCATGAGATTGGTCGCATGCTTGCCGACGAGTTGGGGATTCCACTGTACGATAACGAGCTGCTGGTGCGTGCGTCGCTGCGCGCGGGCGAGTCACTCGATAAGATGGCCGCCTACGACGAGCGTCTGGCCGTGGAGAACATGGCGTTTCTGCCCGATCGCTACGATGCGCGTTCGTACTCGGATAAGTTGTTCCAAAAGATGAGCCAGGTGATTTTGGACCTGGGCGAGACCGAGAGCTGCATTATCGAAGGCCGCCTGTCCGATTACCTGCTGCGTAACAACCCCAACCACATTGCCGTGTTGGTGACCGCTCCCTTTGAGGACCGCGTCGAGATTGTGCGCAAGAAGCGTGGCCTCAACAAAAAGAAGGGCGCCAAGCTGGTCAAACAGCAGCAGAAGGCGCGCGAGGCGTTCTATAAGCGCTACAGCGCCGGCAAGTGGAAGATGACGAGCGGTAAGGATATCGTCGTCAACCGCGCCAAGCTGGGGCGTGAAGGCTGCAAAGGCGTTATCGCCGCTGCCTACCGCTACAAAGTCGCCCAGCTCGAAGCCTAGCCAATCAAAACCACCACAAAGGCACCTTTGTGGTGGTTTGTTTTAGGCCGAGGGAAAGGCCTTGGCGGCAGTGCCTATCCTCGGCTTTTGCAAAATCTCGATCTGTAACACCAAGCCAGCGAAAAAGGCTCTAACTGTTACAGATTGAGACGAACTGTTCAGCCGCCAACCTAACGTCTCGATCTGTAACATGTAGCGAGGAATTTGGCCTCTAACTGTTACAGATCGAGATAAAGCGGAGGCGGCTGGCGCAACATCTCGATCTGTAACAACTACGATGCTCAACGGGCTCCAGGTGTTACAGATCGAGACAAACTAGTCGGTCAGGCCCCCAACCACCACAAAGGTGCCTGTCCCCTTTGTGGTGGTTGGGGCGGCCGGCATAGAAAAAGTCCCCGCCGGGCGTGTGCTCGACGGGGACTTTGCCGTTTGGTGGCTAGCACTGCAGGTGATTACTCGCCCAGCAGGCTCTTGGTGATGGAAGCGGCGGCCTTCTTGCCGGCGCCCATCGCCAGAATGACCGTAGCGGCACCGGTGACGATGTCGCCGCCGGCCCAGATGCGGGGATCGGTGGTCTGGCCGGTCTCCTCGTCGGCAACGATGTAGCCCCACTTGTTGAGCTCCATCTTGCCGCCGATCTTGGCAGCGAAGGGGTTGGCGTTGGTGCCGATAGCCGAGATCGCGACGTCGCAGGGGATCTCCTCGATAGCGCCCTCGATGGGCACCGGGCGACGACGGCCGGACTCGTCGGGCTCGCCGAGCTCCATCTTCTGGACCTTGACGGCGCACACGGAGCCGTCCTCGCCAGCGACAAACTCGAGCGGGGAAACGAGCGGCAGAACCTCGACGCCCTCGGCCTTAGCGTGGTGCAGCTCGGCGCGACGGCAGGGCATCTCGTCCTCGGTACGACGGTAGGCGATGATGGCGTGCTCGGCGCCCAGGCGCTTGGCGGTACGGACGGCGTCCATAGCCACGTTGCCGCCACCAAAGACGACGACGTTCTTGCCGTGCTTGGTGGGGGTGTCGTACTCGGGGAACTTGTTGGCCTTCATCAGGTTCACGCGGGTGAGGTACTCGTTTGCGAAGAAGACGTTGGGCAGGTTCTCGCCGGGAACGTTGAGGAACTTGGGCAGGCCAGCGCCGGTCGCCACGTAGATGGCGTCGAAGCCCTGCTCGAACAGCTCCTCGGCCGTGGCCATGTTGCCCACGACGGAGTTGTACTCAAACTTGACGCCCATGTCCTCCAGGCCGTCAATCTCGCGCTTGACGACCGCCTTGGGCAGACGGAACTCGGGGATGCCGTAGACCAGCACGCCGCCGCCGGTAAAGAATGCCTCAAAGACGGTGACGTCAAAGCCGTTACGGGCGAGCTCGCCGGCGCAGGTGATGCCGGACGGGCCAGAGCCCACGACGGCGACCTTCTTGCCGTTCTTGGGGGCCATCTTGGGCGTGGAGGCGAGCTCGGGGCGGTCACCCAGGAAGCGCTCGAGCTGACCGATGGCTACGGGCTCGGACTTCTTGCCACGGATGCACTTGCCCTCGCACTGGTTCTCCTGCGGGCAGACGCGGCCGCAGATGGCGGGAAGCATGGAGTCCTCGCGGATGGTATCGAGAGCGCCGCCGAAGTCCTTCTCACGGATCTGCTCGATAAAGCGGGGGATGTTGATGTTGACGGGGCAGCCCTCAACACAGAACGGCTTCTTGCAGTTGAGGCAGCGCTCGGCCTCGGCCAGCGCCATCTCCTCGGTGAAGCCCTTGTCGACGGGGCGGAAGTCGCAGGCGCGCTCGGCAGCCGGCTCCTCGTTATCGGGGGTGCGGGGCGACTTCATATCGGCAACGAAACGACCGTTAACTAGTGGCATGCGCAGCTCTTTTCCTCATAGGCCTTGAGGGACGCGCCCTCTTCGGAACGATAAGCGGCCTGGCGGGCACGAAGGTCATCCCAGTCGACTAGGGTGGCATCGAAGTCGGGGCCGTCGACGCAAGCGAACTTGGTCACGCCGCCCACCTCGACGCGGCAGCAGCCGCACATACCGGTGCCGTCAACCATGATGGGGTTGAGCGACGCGGTGATGGGGGTGTCGTACTTCTGGGCGGTGAGGGTCGAGAACTTCATCATCGGAACGGGGCCGACGCAGAAGACCTGGCTCACGGCCTTGTCCTGCAGCAGGCGCTCCAGCGGAGCGGTGACAACGCCCTGCTCGCCGTAGGAGCCATCGTCAGTGGTGATGTGGATGTGGTCCTCGTCGAGGAGCTCGCGGAACTGGTCCTCCATGAGCAGGAGGTCCTTGGTGCGGGCGCCCATGATGGCGTGTACCTCGTGGCCGGTCTCGACCAGGTGCTTGGCGACCGGGAAGGCAATTGCCAGGCCGACGCCGCCGCCAATGACGGCGCAGGGGCCCTCGGCCATCTCGGTGGGAACGCCCAGCGGGCCCACGACGTCGCGCAGCGACTCGCCGGCCTCGTAGGTGGACAGCATCTCGGTGGTCTTGCCGATCACCATGAAGATGAACTCGACCCAGCCCTCGTCACCGTTCCAGCCAGCTAGGGTAAACGGGACGCGCTCGCCCGTCTCGTTGGCGCGAACCATGAGGAACTGTCCAGCGTGCGCATGCTTGGCGATTGCGGGCGCCTCGATGCGGAACTTGAACACCTTCTCCGAGAACTGCGTCTTCTCCAGGATCTTATACATAGAACCCCTCTCTTGTTAGGGCGGCCGAACCGTGCCTCCACGGAAATGGACGGCAGCCCGAATAAAACCGTACGCGCACAGGCGTTGTGCAGACATACGGTACAAATTATACCCTCATGGACATGCTGTTTACGTGTGTCTTCGGCGGTTGGGAAAAGGGCTTATCCACTTCGTCCTACCAAATAGGGATAGGTTTATTTTGGTCGGTTTTATCAGGCAAAACGGCAAAGGGGGCCGGCCTCGGGTTGTGATGAGGCCGGCCCCCTTTGGGGTGTTATGCGTGTATGGCAGCGCGGGGTTTATTGCGATGCGGCCACCGCGGCGTTTCCGCAGATAAAACCTGCCAAAATTAACATCCCTAAACGGTAGGTTTTAGTGCTTGCCGTTGGCGGAGGCGGCGCCGTTGACGTGGTCGCGGGCATAGATCACGCCGTGCACGATGGCCAGGCCGGCGGCGTCGGCGGCGCGGGCGCAGGTGTCCTGGAAGTCATCGGCCTCGCGGGCGCGCAGCTGTTTGAGCACATAGTCTGCCACGGCCATCTTGCCGGGAGGGTTGCCGATGCCGGTGCGGATACGGCTAAAGTCGCGGCTGCCCATCTTGTCGATGATGGAGCGCAGACCGTTGTGACCGGCATGGCCTCCGCCCACCTTGACGCGCACGTCACCGGCGGGAATGTCGAGCTCGTCGTGAATCACGAGCAGCTCCTCGGCCTTGATCTTGTACTCGCGGCAGAGCTTGGAGATGGGGCCACCCGAGGTATTCATATACGACTGCGGCTTGACCAGCACGATCTGGCGCTTGCCGCCCTCTTCCTCGGCATCGTTGATGTTGATGAGCGCGACCTCGGCGCCGGCCTGGTTTTTCCAGTACGTGACGCCGGCCTGACGGGCCAGCTCGTCAATCGCCTTAAAGCCGGCGTTGTGGCGGGTCTCGGCATATTCCTCGCCAGGGTTGCCAAGTCCGGCAACCATGCGAATCTTAAGCGGCTGTGCAGCTGCCATGTGCTTCCTTTCGTCGATTTATCGTCTGCTATGGTGAGCGACCCCGTTGCCGCTGTCAAATGGAGGGCGATTGAGGTGAGTTGAGGGCGATTGAGGTGAGTTGAGGGCGTTTGAGCGGTTGCAGGAAACCGGGGTGGACAGTTAGTTCAGATTTGTATAAAGCAAGAGGCTCTCGGCTGCCAAAATCGGAGACATGGAGCCGTTTCGGTGCTTTGGGGCGCACGTTTTGCGCTATTTCGAAGCCATTCGAGCCTTTAAATGAGGTGATTGGCCCCGAGATGGCAGCAAAGCGCCTTGAAATAAGCCGTCTGTTTATACAAATCTGAACTAACTGTCCAGCCTTGCTCGGCGATGTTGTCGAGATACGCTTTCTAGACCGGCGCGAGGCCGATTCCGGCCCGAAGAGCGTTGAGCCATGCAGCTTGACGCTTGCGATAGCCCTTGATGCGATAGCGGAATCGAATACCGGCAAGTCGATGCATCGTCTGGGCGAAGGCTTCGAGTGCAACAAGGTCTTTCATTTGGTCGCGATTGATAACCAGAACGTGAACGCCCATGGCTTTAAGGCCGTTGTTGCGGTTTCCGTCGTGGATGCGAGCGTTCTGGAGCTCGTGTCCAATTCCGTTGTATTCGTTGTCGACTCCTGCGGCCGGACAATATAAGTCGCAGATGGCATAGGGGATGCCCGAGGACATGTTGGCTGCAAGGGTGTCGAAGTCGATTCGATAGTTGAGCAGCAGACCTCCCATGGGCAGGCTGCAACATCCGAATCCGCCAAAACGCATGGGTGCGCCTAGGACGGCGAACATTAAGGATTCCGCTGGGGATGCGGATCCGGCTCGGGCGAGCCTGACGGCCGTGCGAAACGAGGCGTAGGAGCTGCTTTTGGCAAACTGTGCGACTGCCTCGAGCTCTTTTATGGTTGTAGCAGGCTCGCATTTGTAGTGTGCCTGCTCGTAGCGGGTTTCGTTTTGTTTTTCGGCTGCCGGTTGGTCGCCCTGGCAATCAAGATCGTCCAGCACTTTGAAGCTATCGGCCTTGGGCCACGTGTCGTCATGGGCGATGGGATAGGTTGCCTCGGGCGGGAGGGAGTAAGAGCCGAGTAGCTCCATGAGAAGCATCAGGACCTTGGCTACGGGCTCATTCCTAGAGTACAACATGGCTGTCATGGCGGGAGACGTTGCGTAGATGTCGGCTTCGATGTGCATGATTGCCCCTGCGGGAAGCGGGGCGGTGATGGAGTGCTGGAGAAGGCGTTCGTCGGGGCGTCTGTTGTTACCATCCGCAACAAGGAGGTCTAAGCGCTCGGAGTCGTCTTCGTTCCAGGCATCAAGCATCGAAAGAGCCGCAAAGTCTATGGCGTCTTTATTGGGAACGCAGCCCGCAAGGGCTTGTGCTTGTTGTTCGGCGTTGATGGCGCTCCAGGGAAGCGCAGAGTACGCCCGTCGAGCGCGGCGAATTGCGCGGAGGGCGGAGAAATGTGAGATCACGGCGGTCATAGCTATAAGGTACTCAGCCGTTGGCGAAATGATATGGCTGTGCCGTTCTTTTCGCTCAAAGGAGCGTCGTGTGCCGCGGACGGTAGCGCGATTGTGCGAGGGGCCTTGAAAAACGGAGCGCGGGGCGCTGGTTTGGCCTTGAAGGTATGGACCGAGATGGGTGCTGGACAGTTAGTTCAGATTTGTATAAAACGACCGGGGCATTTTGCCATTACTGAAGGGTTCAGTGGGCAAAATGGAGCAAATGACATAGTGAAGACGTCCGCTAGAAGAGAGATTGGCCAATATTATGCCGACAAGAGGGCTTTTGGCGTATCAAGTGACCCGTGTGAGCGCTCAGAAAAATACAAATTTGAACTAACTGTCCAAGGCGGGTTGGCGAGGAATAGAAAGGGGGTCGGAAGCGAACTTCCGACCCCCTTTGAAACATCAAAGATGATGCGATGTGCGTTGGATTACAGCGCGAAGTCGCCGCCGACGAGCGTGGAGACGGGCTCCTCGTGGTAAACGGCGGAGATGGCCTGAGCGAACTCCTCGGCGACCGAGATAGTCTTGATCTTGCCGCCGACCTCGACGGGGATGGCGTCGGTGACGACGCACTCGACGATGGGGGCATCGTTCAGGCGCTCGATGGCCGAACCGGAGAAGATGCCGTGGGTGGCGCAGACGTAGATGTCGCCGGCGCCCATAGCCTTGAGCTCCTTGACGTTGGCGCACAGGGTGCCAGCGGTGTCGATCATGTCGTCGTTGATGATGCAGGTCTTGCCCTTGATGTCACCGATGATGCCCATGACCTCGGCGGCGTTGTGGCGCGGACGGCCCTTGTGGGCGATGGCCAGGTCGCAGCCGAGCATGTCGGACAGCTTCTTGGCGGCCTTGGCGCGACCCACGTCGGGGGAGACGACAACCAGGTTGTCGGTGTCGAAGTGCATGTCGTTGTAGTACTGGCCAAATAGCGGCAGTGCGGACAGGTGGTTAACCGGGATATCGAAGAAGCCCTGGATCTGGCCCTGATGCAGGTCGAGGGTGATGATGCGGTTGACGCCGGCACGCTCGAGCAGGTTGGCGACGAGGCGGGCGGTGATGGGCTCGCGCGGGCCGGCCTTGCGGTCCTGGCGGGCATAGCCGTAGTGGGTGATAACGGCGGTGATGGAGCGGGCGGATGCGCGCTTGGCAGCGTCGGTGGCGATGAGCAGCTCCATGAGCATGTCGTTGACGTTGCCGCCGGCCACGGACTGAATCAGGAAGACGTCGGCGCCGCGGACGGTCTCGTCGTAGCGGGCGTAAATCTCACCATTGGCGAACTGCTTTAGCGTAAGGCCCGAAAGCTCGACCCCAAGGTACTCAGCGATCTTCTGAGCGAGGGGACGGTTGGAGGAACCGGAATACACGCGGATGGACTTGCGCATATTCTCCGACTTCTCGGGATCATTAATCGGCATTACCCTTCTCCTTTATATCGAATGCCATATAGATGCCTTGTTGCATTGTAACCGTGCAGCGGGGTTTATCGGGTCTTGATAACGTCTTTACCGTCAACGGACACGAACCGACCACTCATCCGGTCGCGCAGGTCACGATAGAAAAAAGGAGCCGTCCCCATGGAACAGCTCCTTTTGTGCTTGGTAAAACGTTATACCTCGTCGTCCTCGTGCAGACGGCGGCGATAATCGGCGGCCCAGCCCTCAATATTTACCTGACGGGCGCGGCCCAGACCAAGTGCGTCGGCCGGGACCGGCTCGGTGATGACGGAGCCTGCGGCCACGAGCGCGCCGTCGCCGATCTGGGCGGGCGCGACCATCATGGTGTCGGAGCCGATGAAGGCGTCCTTGCCGATGACGGTCTTGTGCTTGTGCACGCCGTCGTAGTTGCAGGTGATGGAGCCCGCGCCCACGTTGACGCCGGAGCCCATGGTGGTGTCGCCGATGTAGGACAGATGCGGCACCTTGGAGCCCTCGCCGATCGTGGACTTCTTGATCTCCACGTGCGTGCCGGCTTTGGAGCCGTCGAGCATGTGGGTGCCCGGGCGCAGGTAGGCGCGCGGGCCGCAGTCGACGCCGTTCTCGATGACGGCCTCGATGGCGATGGTCTCGTCGATGACGCAGCCGCTGCCGACGGTGGTGTCGGTGAGGCGGCTGTTGGGGCCGAGCTGGCACTCCTCGCCCACGGTGACGTGGCCGATCAGGTGCGTCTGCGGCCACACGACGGTGTCGCGGCCGATGACGGCGTCGGGGCCGATCCAGGCCTGCGTGGGGTCGATGAAGGTGACGCCCTCGGCCATCCAGTGCTCGTTGATGCGGTCGCGCGCGATGGCGGTGAGCTGTGCGAGCTGGATGCGGCTGTTGACGCCCAGGCCGTCGCGGTAGTCGTCGCAGTGGAAGATGGAGACAGCCTGGCCGTGGCCCTTGAGGATCTCGAGCATGTCGGGCAGATAGTACTCGGACTGCGCGTTGTCGTTGCCGATCTCGTTAATGTGGGCGGCGAGCTGCGCGCCGTCAAAGGCGTAGCAGCCGGCGTTGCACTCCAGCAGCGTGGCGGCCTGCTCGGGCGTGCAGTCCTTCTGCTCGATGATGCGCTCGATCTGACCATCGGCGCCCAGCTTGATGCGGCCGTAGCCGAAAGGATCGGGCGGGGTCATGGTCATGACGGTGCAGGCGAGCTCGCCGGTGGCGACGGTTTGCGCGAACTTGGCGACGGTGTCGGCGGTGATGAGCGGCAGGTCGCCGTTGAGCACGACGACGGGGCCTTGCGTGATGCCGCAGACCTCGAGCGCGACCTTTACGGCGTGGCCGGTGCCCAGGCGCTCGGTCTGCTCGACGCACTCGACCTTGGTGGCGCTGTTGGCGTAGGCGCCGTCGATCAGGGCGCGCATCTCGTTGGCGTGGCTGCCGATGACGACCACGACGCGGCTGCAGCCGGCCTTGATGGTAGCGTCGACGATCCACTGGACCATGGGCTTGCCCAGGATCTTGTGCGAAACCTTGCAGTGGTTCGACTTCATGCGGGTGCCCTCGCCGGCAGCGAGGATAATTGCGGTTGCGTCCATGTGATCTCCTGTTACGTTATAGAGACGTGTGCTTGGAAACGATACACGGCGCAATATGATACCGCAGGCATATGACGAGCGCGTAACGATTGGTTTGCGGCGGTTGAGGCTTGCGCCGCCGGCGTGGCGTTTGCACTGCGTACGTGCGGCGTTGGCGGTGCTGCGGAGCTGTTGTTTGAGCGAGGGGACGGGGGTGCCCGTGGACAACATACGAGAGGAGTTTGGCGGCGAGCCCGTCGCGGCATTCTCGATGTCGCATCCGGCTGTGCCGGCACTCTATATAGTGCTGGCGCTGGGGCTCACTATGTTCTCGATGCAGCCGGTACTGATTGCGCTGTCACTTGCGGGCGGGCTGGCGTATGGATTTGCGACGCGTGGGGCTGCCCGCACGCTGGGCGCGCTCCGCTGGCAGCTGCCGGTGATTTTGATCGTCGCGGTGCTCAATCCGCTGTTTAGCGCCTCGGGCTCGACGGAGCTGTTCCGTATTGGCATGCGCGCGGTGTATCTGGAGAGCATGGTATACGGCCTGTGCATGGGCGGGCTGTTTGTGGCGAGCGTGCTGTGGTTTGAGGCGGCGGCGTCGATGCTCGAATACGACAAGGTGCTCGCGCTGCTGGGCAATGCCGCACCGGTGATTGCGCTCATGATCTCGATGTGCATGAGGCTTATCCCGCAGTTTTTGCGCCGCGGTCGTACGGTGTTGGCGGTGCAGGATGCGATTGATGTGCCGGGCCGCGCGCCGGCCGACCCCGTGCGCTCGCGCTTGCGGGCGTCGAGCGTGTTGATGGGCTGGGGCATGGAAGATTCGCTGG
>URUI01000033.1 GCA_900551015.1 uncultured Collinsella sp. | reverse complement strand
TGGAGCAGAGCACCTGGCGCTCTCCGCGGGCACGGCCGCGCCAACGCTCAAAGCTCGTACGGCGCGGCAGCACGCATTCAATCACGCCCATATCGTGCCCGGGAGCGCGGCGCACCGCCACGCGATCGCCCACGGCAGGCAGCAGGACCTCGTCCCCACCGCGCGACTTGGCAAATCCCACGGCATGCTCGGCGCGGAAGGTATCGTCGGCAGTCGCCACCAGCGGAAACCCACGATCCAAGCGCACCACGGCGCCAAGTTGCATCTGCTCGGGCTCCTCGGCATGTGCGCAGAAATCATCAAAGGCAGCCTGCTGAGCTTCATCGACCGGCAGGTCATCAAACGCCGGAACATCCTGCAGCGCGTCAAGCCCCGGTACACTCGCCAGCAACTCCTCAGCAGATGCAGGGGGTTCGGTCGCGAGCTTCCGACGACGATCGCGCTTAGCCCGCGCCCCCGTCGTCTTTTTCTTCGCTTTAGCCTTAGCCTTGCCCACAGATGCCTCCCAGCACAAAACCACACAACTGAGCAGGTATTTTAAATCAAAAAGAGCTGGCCGGGCAAAGCCCGACCAGCTCACAAACTTTCCCTCAGCCAATGGTCCCGAGAGGTTATCCGAAGGCCCGCCCGCCGGGAGGGGTTTCTTCCGAGCGATCCCGCAGCGCGAAGCGCGAGGACCAGCGAGGAAGAAACCCCGCAGGCGGTCGGGCCGGTGGGAAGGATGGCCTTTCGACCTACTCCTTCTCGACCGCGCGCATGATCGCCTTGTAGATCTCCATCAGCGGGATGATCAGGAAGGCCAGGCCCAGGGCAGCGACAACGCCCTTGAGCTCAAGCGTCACGGGGCCAAAGAACATCTCGGCAAGCGTCGGCTGCACGGTCACGATCACCGTCAGCACCAGTGCCAGCGCGGCGGAAGCCCACAGCCACTTGTTCTGCTTCTTCATGGTGAACAGCGACGCACGACGGCTGCGCATATTGAAGCAGTGGAAAATCTCGACCATGTTGAGCGTGATGAACGCCATCATCACGCCTTCCTCGTCGGCATTGCCGGCGATCATATCGGCGATGTGGATGTAGCCCATGTCAAAGTACACGCCCACAAAGAAGCTCGCCAGCACCAGCGCGGTGATGATTAGGCCCTGGACCACGCAGTCCAGACCCATATGTCCGGCAAAGACACCGTCCTTGGCGTTGCGCGGCTTGCGCTTCATGATGTCGCCCTCGGCATCCTCCATGCCCAGCGCGAGCGCGGGGAAGCAGTCGGTGACCAGGTTCACCCACAGCAGCTGCACCGGCTGGAAGATGGTAAAGCCGATGAGCGTGGCGATAAACACCGAGAACACCTCGGCAAGGTTGGCCGAAAGCAGGAACTGGATGACCTTGCGGATGTTGTCGTAGATGCGACGACCCTCTTCGCAGGCGCCGATGATGGTAGCGAAGTTGTCATCGGCAAGTACCATGTCGGCGACGTTCTTGGTGACGTCGGTACCGGTGATGCCCATACCAACGCCAATGTCGGCGCGCTTGATGGACGGGGCGTCGTTGACGCCGTCGCCCGTCATGGCCACGATCTGGTCGCGCGACTTCCAGGCCTCGACGATGCGTGTCTTGTGCTCGGGCTGGACGCGGGCGTACACGCCGTAGTCCTCGATGTGCGCGTCGAGTTCCTCGTCGCTCATGCGATCGAGGTCGGCACCGGTGATGGCCTGGCTGCGATCGGCGACGATGCCCAGCTGCTTGGCGATGGCCACGGCGGTGTCGATGTGGTCGCCCGTGATCATGACGGTGCGGATACCGGCGTCGTGCGCCTCGTGGATAGCGTCGGCCACCTCGGGACGGACCGGGTCGATCATGCCGGACAGGCCACAGAAGACCAGGTCATGCTCGAGCGCAGCGGGGCTGCAGTCGTCGGGAACCTCGGTGTAGGTGCGGCTTGCCAGCGCCAGTACGCGCAGGGCCTCGTCGGCCATGGCCTTGTTGGCCGCCACGAGCTCGGCGCGGCGCTCCTCGGTCAGGGGGACGACCTTATCGCCCTCGTAGATATGGGTGCACAGGCCGATCACCACGTCGGGCGCACCCTTGGTGTACTGCTCGTACTCGCCATCCAGGGTCTCGACGACCACGGACATCATCTTGCGGCCCGAGTCAAACGGGGCCTCGCCCACGCGCGGATGCTCGGCAGTCAGGCCAGTGAGGCTCGCCTTGCCGGCGTCGTTGACGAGCGCGCACTCAGTCGGCTCGCCCACGGCCTCGCCCAGCTCCTCGTCCCACTGAGCATCGGAGCACAGCGCCATGCCGGCCAGGAACTTCTCCTTGGGCGCAGCGAGCTCGTGCTTGACGACGGTCATCTTGTTCTGGGTAAGGGTACCGGTCTTGTCGGAGCAGATGGTCTGCGTGCAGCCAAGGGTCTCGACGGCAGAGAGCTTGCGGATAATCGCCTGGCGCTTGGCCATCTTGGTCACGCCGAGCGAAAGGACGATGGTCACGACGGCGACCAGGCCCTCGGGAATGGCGGCGACGGCAAGCGAGACGGCGACCATAAAGGTGTCGAGCAGGGCAGTCGGGTCGGTGAGGACATTGCCCACGCCGTGGCGGAGGATGTCAACGCCAAAGATCACGACGCAGATGACGATCACCATAATGGTAAGGATGCGGCTGAGCTCGGCGAGCTTCACCTGCAACGGCGTGAGCTCCTCTTTGGCCTCGGCCAGGGCGCCGGCGATCTTACCCATCTCGGTGTTCATGCCGGTGCCGACCACGACGGCGCGGCCACGGCCGTATACCACGGTGGAACCCATGTAGCACATGTTCTTGCGGTCGCCGAGCGGCACGTCATCGGTGCCCGCGGCAAGCTCGATCACGTTGGCGTGCTTCTCTACGGGCACGGACTCGCCGGTGAGCGCGGCCTCTTCGATCTTCATCGTGGCGCTCTCGAGCACGCGGCAGTCGGCCGGGACGGAGTCGCCCGCCTCGAGCATGATCACGTCGCCGGGCACGAGCTCGGCGCTCGGCAGGTGCACGAGCTTGCCGTCGCGCAGCACCTTGGACTGCGCCGCACTCATCTCCTGCAGGGCCTCGAGGGCCTCCTCGCTCTTGGCTTCCTGGACCACGCCCAGCACCGAGTTGACGATAACGACGAACATGATGATGGCAACATCGGCAAAGTCGGGCTCGCCCTTGACCATGCCCGTGAGCGCACTGATGACGGCGGCAACGATCAGCATGATGACCATGGGGTCGGCCATCTGCTCAAAGAAACGCTTCCACAGCGGCGTCTTCTCGGCTTCCTCGAGCTTGTTAGGGCCTGTCTTGGCAAGGCGCGAAGACGCCTCGTCGTTGCTCAGGCCGAGGTTCTCATCGACACCTTGGTCGCTGAGCACCTCCGCCGCGGCGGACAGGTATTCCTTTTGCATATAGAGTCCCCTCCTGGGATTCGGGCCACTCAGCAGATTGATGCCCGATCATAATTCCCAGGAGAAGGGCAAGGGCTCATCAAGGCTGCCGTGCTGAGCGGCAGTTGATAGTGGAGCTATGGTACCCCAAAGCGACGCGTCTAGCCAAAACAATCGGTTTGGAAATATGGTCCGCACGCAACGGTGCAGACCGTGTGATGCTCAACATTGGTAAAACGTTTTTTCTTCGGCACATCGCCAAACTGACATATCGCCCAGATAGCAGCGGTTGGAGTGGTTGGTAAAGATTTTCCATATACCGTTTTTCCCGCAAAAAATGAACTTCCATTTCGGCATACGGTCGATTTTTTGGGGTATTCGGTCGGCATTTCGTTATAATCATCTCGGTTTTATTTCTTATGGTTTATCTATCAGCGCAAGACGATGTCAGATGGAGGTCTGAATGTACAAGCGCACTAAGATTGTATGCACCATGGGTCCCGCCTGCGATAGCGACGAGACCATCCGCGAGATGATCAAGGCGGGCATGAACGTCGCCCGTTTTAACTTCTCGCACGGCTCCTACGACGAGCACCACGGTCGCATCGAGCGCGTCCGCCGTATTTCCAAGGAGCTCGGTCTGCCTGTCGGCATCCTGCTCGACACCAAGGGCCCCGAGGTCCGCACCGGCCTTCTGGTCGACGGCAAGAAGGTTGCCGTCAAGACCGGCGATAAGATCGTCGTCACCGCTCAGCCCACGTCCGAGGATTTCCACGGCACCGCTGAGCACATCTCCCTCGACTACCTGGCTCTGCCCTCCGAGGTCGAGAAGGGCTCCCTCATCCTGATCGATGACGGCCTGGTTGCCCTCGAGGTCGAGTCCGTCAGTGGCCAGGACATGACCTGCGTCGTTAAGAACGACGGCCTGATCGGCGAGCGCAAGGGCGTCAACATGCCCAACGTCAACATCTCGCTGCCCGCCATCACCGAGCGCGATCGTCAGGACATCCTCTTTGGCCTGACCGAGAACATCGACTACATCGCCGCTTCCTTCATCCGTGACGGCGAGTCCGTCCGCGGCATCCGCGAGCTTTGCCGCGAGAACGGCGGCGAGCACGTGACGATCTTCCCGAAGATCGAGTGCGCCTTGGGCGTCGAGAACTTCGACGAGATTCTCGAGGCTTCTGACGGCATCATGGTCGCCCGTGGCGACCTGGGCATCGAGATCAAGCCCGAGCTCGTTCCGCACATCCAGAAGGAGATCATCGCCAAGTGCAACGCGGCCTACAAGCCCGTCATCACCGCTACGCAGATGCTCGACTCCATGCAGCAGAACCCGCGCCCGACGCGCGCCGAGGTTGCCGACGTTGCTAACGCCATTTATGACGGCACCGACGCCGTCATGCTGTCCGGCGAGTCCGCTGCCGGTAAGTACCCGGTCGAGGCCGTTAAGATGCAGGCCAGCATTGCTCTCGAGACCGAGAAGTACCTCCCGGCCCACGCTCCGCTCGAGGTTCCGGCCGATGCTCACGGCACCCGCGTTGTCAACAACGTTGTGGGTATGTCCGCTGTGAACATGGCTACCACCGTTGGCGCCAAGTGCATCACCGTGCCGACGACCACCGGTCGTACCGCTCGCCTGATCTCGCACTTCCGTCCCAACATGCCGATCTGCGCGTTCTCCCGCCACGAGTGGGCCGTCCAGCAGATGATCATGTACTGGGGCGTTATCCCGCACCAGGCCGAGATTACCCAGGGCACCGTCAACGGCACGATCGTCAAGGCGATCGAGACCGCTAAGGAGCTCGGCTACGTCGAGGCTGGCGATTTGACCGTCGCTACCGCCGGCGATCCCCGCATGAGCGTCCAGCTCGAGGACAAGGTCTCCTCGACCAACGTCGCTTACGTCGCTCAGGTGCGTTAAGTCGTACTTGCAAGCATGTTTGCATTGCAAAGGGCCCGGAAGGCTTCGCCTTTCGGGCCCTTTTTCTGTGTCAATGCCGGCACACGGCAAAACACGCACCCATTTCTTTACCAAAAGCGCGAAATCCACCTTTCGAGGCCCAAAAATAAAGTCCCAAGCGCTAAAAGTGTTCGCCCGATGGCGAAACCACACCTTACCCGACGCTGCTAAATCGTTTTAGCAAGAGCCAGATCGACCGCGTTTTCGGAAGTATGCGGCAAATTCTGAGACCTCCGAGCACACCCCGTTTTTTCGCAACAAAATGCCTGATAAACTGGCCTCAAAAGCCAGGTCTGCTCACAGGGTTCAGATTTTGCCGCATACTTCCGAATTGACGCTGGCATCGCACGGTCCAAAAGCACATTTCGACCAGGAGGATATCATGGACCTGACGCTATGCGGTCAATCCGCTTTTTACTATCACTGTATCCCGCCGCAGGTATTAGGGCTTTACCCCGCCATTAGCCTTGGCAATATGGATCGCAGATGTTGCGGCCTCGGAAGTCATGCAGTTGTAAAAGACCTACTTCACGCACCGCTTCACAGGTTTGTATTCACTCGAGCACAATCCGGGTCGCGAAGCCTGTTTAAATCGCACCTCCTGACCCAAGAGCCGCCTCCCGGGTCGTTTAGGCAAACTGAACATGGATTTGATGTCACGTCGCCCGAGTTTACGCTGCTCAGCCTTGCTACGCAGGTCTCACGCAACCAGCTACTCATGGCTTGCTACGAGATGTGCGGCTCCTTTGCAGTGTTTAAGCCCTGCGAGCGAACGCAACAACATCTTGATGAAGCTATTTCGCTTAAGCTCATTCCACCCAACTGCTGCTGGGAGCGTGTTGTCGACACCAAGGGCAATGACACCAATTTGTGGAAGCGCCCGCCGCTCCTCAGCGCGGCGGATATCGCCGCGTTCGCCAAGCAGGCTGCAGGCCTGCGCGGCGTTAAACAACTGCGCTGGGCGGCCGAGCACATGACGGGGCAGACCGCCTCGCCCTTCGAAGTACAGGCCTCTATGCTTGTCTCGCTCCCCCGCAACGAGGGCGGCATGGGCATCAACATCGCAAACAACGTGCGCATCCCACTCAGCGACGCCGCGCGCTCACTGTATGACAAAACCTGCTGCTACGCCGATATCCTCATAGAGAGCAACACCGACAGCATGGGCGTCATCTTGGAATGCCAAGGCCGCTCCGCCCACGATGACGAAGCCGCAAGTCTCTCCGATGCCGAGCGCACCACCGCCCTCACAAGCATGGGCTATGACGTTATCCAGATAACCTATGAGCAAATCAAAGACACGAAGAGCTTTAACAACATCGCCGAACTCATCCATAAAAAGGCAGGGCTCCCCTACATCCCAAAGACCGATCAGAAACGCACCACCGAAGATGCCCTGCGGCGGGAGCTATTGGTCGATTGGGATGAGCTGTTCGCCGTCAAGCCGGCCGGCTAGCAGCTAGCGATCAGGGGGACTGCGGGAACGTCAGAAGCAGCAACGCGAGCCGCAAATCCCGCCTCGGTCAGCTCGATGACCTCGGTAAACGTTGCATCGAAAAACTCCTCGGTTAGCAGGCGATACGGCGGATGATCGGGCTCGCCGGGGTTTTCGCGTACAATCTCGTGCATGACGCCGATAGTCTTGAGCACATATTCTTTATGGATGGGATACTGCCCAAAACGCGTCGCAGCGGTATAGAGGCGATCGGTCGCACGCGGAATGGAAACGATGCCCAGCGTCTTGCCAAACCAGTCAAAATCGCCCTGCTTTTTAATGCGGAATTCCTCGCACGGCTTGCCGCCGTGTGCTTCCAGATACTGGTTCACACGCGTGTTCCATACCGTGTCGGCCACCAGATGCGACCAGACGCCCAGCGTTAAATCGAGCAGCGACTGCGCCACATCTTCGGACGCAAGCGAGAACTCACAGGCGCCGGGACCGACAACCGGCTCGGCATCCCTGTAGCGCTGAGGATAGTGCACGCGGTTCAGTCGCTCGCGCTCCTCGACAATCGAGGTAGCCTCAGCAGGTTCGCCCGCGGGTGCGCCTTTAAGCAGCGGCGTCACATAGGTATCCCAGAACTCGTGCTCGCGTGGTTTGGGGATAGGCTCGGGCTTAGCAAAGTGCGTGATGCGGTACGGGATGGGATCGGCAATGCCGGGAACCATGTAGCCCACAAAGATGTCCGGAACCACGCAGCCAAACAAAAAGGCATTGCGGTCGCGCACGCTATCGGCAAGCACGCTAGCACGTGTCAGCAAGCGCTCCGTTTGAGCGATATGAATGTTCCAGCTTGGCATAGCAACCCCCATAAAAAACCTGGATAACTATACCATCACGGCAAAGCCGCGCGGGCGGCTACGCATCCTCTACGCAGCAACTATTCCGCAGCACCGCTCTCGGTTCCATACGACGGCGAAGGCGCCTCGACCACATGGTGATATCGATCGATATAGATGGCGCGGGCACCCAGGCGCCGCACCAAATCTTGATGATGCGTGCTCATCAAGACCGTCTTGCCGGCAGCAACATAGGCCAGTAGAAAGTTGACCACGATGTCGCATGAATCCTCGTCGAGCCCATTGGTAGGCTCGTCGAGGACCAAGATATCCGGGTTCATCGACACGACGGCAGCCAGCGCCACGCGCTTCTTTTGACCGCCCGAGAGCTGATAGGGCGAGGCATCGACCAGGTCGGCAACTTGAAACAGTTCCATGGCATCGCATACGCGGCGCTCGAGCTCGTCTGCCGGCAGCCCCATTTGAGCCGGTCCAAAAGCGACCTCCTCACCAACCGTGGCGCAGAACAGCTGGGCATCGGCGTTTTGAAATACGAAGCCTACACGCTGGTGGAACTTCTGGGCGGCAGTAGAATCCTTCAGATACGCCGCATCGACCACGCGTCCGTCAAACAGGTATGCGCCGGCATCCGCGAGCTCAAGGCCGTTGATAAGGCGCATGATCGTCGTCTTGCCGCAGCCGTTGGGCCCGAGTAGAGCAACGAGCTCGCCGCGATCGACCTGCAGTGACACGCTGTCGACAACTGTATGCCCCGCATAGGAAAACGCCACGTCGCGAAACTCGATGAGCGGCGTGACCTCAGCGCCGACAACACCGCTCGCACCCATCGCGCCATTTGTATCGTTTGCCAAAACGTCGCCCTTCCCTACTCACATCGACGGCTAGACCACCCGCGCTACAGTACCGCACACAACACAGCGAACAACGCCACAACGGCCGTATAAGCGGCATCGCGCCAGCCAAACCCGGCGCGCGCGGGCGCCGGATACGCACCGGCAAAGCCGCGGCAAAGCATAGCCTCGTCCATCGCGCGGCTGCATTCCATCGCCTTGATAAACGTCATGCCCATGATACCCGAGACCGAGTCGGTGCGCGAAAACCCCTCAGGCGCGGAACCGACGCTGCGCAGCATGACCGATTCGCACAGATCGTGCGCCGTGCGTCCCAGCACCTCGATGTGTTTGAGCGCCATATCAAACGTAAAGATAACTTCGTCGGGTAGATGCAGCATCTTGAGCGCCGCCGACATGCGGCTCCAGGTGAGCGTCCATGAAACGCCCAGCACCAGCGACACGTTTATGAACGTCTTGAGCGCGATCTTGAGCATGGCGCCCGTGGCAGACGCGCCCAGCAGCAGGGCGGGCAGTGCCAGAACCACGGCAAGCCCCGCGGCTGCAAGTGCCGGCACAAAGGTCGCACGCAGTCCGCGCGCGGGGCGCACCGCGACCAGTACCAACGAAATCGCCGCCATCAGCATCAGGTACAGTGGGCTTTGCGTCAGGCACACGCACAGAACGCAGACGAACATCCCCACCAGGCGCACCGGAGCCGAAACGCAAGAAAGGGCGCGGTCGACCATCGACCCGCCCTCGTGCGCGCCTCCACCCAGGCGAACCCGCTCAAGCAGGCTCGCCAGGTGCAGGACATTCTTTTGCATCACGCGATGCCGAGCCCCCGCAGGCTCGTAACGCTGCTCGACCGCAAGCCAGCTAGGCAGCTCGGCTATTGCCATGAGCACCGCTTTCCTTGACCGTCAGCGAGACCAGGCGGAATGCGATGGTGAGCACCGCCACGCCAATCACGCCCGAAAGAATATACATCGCGGCCTGGCCGGCAAAGCCAAGGCCCTGCTCCTCGGAATAGGCCTGCAGATAATCGCCCGTGGGCAGGGCATCGGCAAAGGTCGGGGTATCGAGGCCGACTGAAGCCTGCAGGCTGTCGTCGCCAGCCTCCTGAACGGCGGTCGCGGCGCCCTCGGCGTCCCACTCACCCCAGGCGTCACCCGTGGCCAGCAGGCCCAGCGGCGTGGCCACGACGAGCACGGCAACCAGGATGAGCGTGGGGACCAGCGAGGTCTTCTTGGCAGCAGCGCCCTCGGCAGCGAGCTGGCCATCGACGGCCTCGGGCCCGACGATAATGCTCGGCGCCGTCTTCTTAATGAAACCGTAGATGGCGGCCGTCGCCACGCCCTCGATCACGCCGGCAACCAGCATATGCGGGATCAACATGGCCGGAATAGCCACGGACAGCGGGAAGGGGCAGTACAGCGGCGCGCCCGAAGCGTTGATAAAGAGCATCGGCTGAATACCAAACTCGATTGCCGCGCACAGGGCCGCCAGGCACAGGCCGACCCAACCGCTCACGATGGCAGAAACCGAGGTGCCCCAGCTCTTGTCGTGCAGACGGCTGTTGAGCGCACGGAACACGATAGCAGCGACGAACGGCAGCACAAAGGCCATGTTAAAGCAGTTGGCGCCAAACGACAGAACGCCGCCATCGCCAAACAGCAGCGCCTGCAGGGCCAGCGCGACCGAGACAGCGATAGCCGCGGCCTCGGGGCCCAGCAGCAGCGCGATGAGTGCGCCGCCGACGGCGTGGCCTGTGGTGCCGCCGGGCAGCGGAACGTTGAACATCATGAGCAAGAAAGAGAATGCGGCGCAGATGCCCAGAAAAGCCATGTGCTCGCGATCGAGCGTGGCGCGCACCTTCTTGATGCAGTGGACCCACACGGGCACCATCGCGACCGCCATGACGGCATCGGTCTGCGGGGACAGGTAGTTGTCTGGAATGTGCATGAGCCCTCTCAATCAGAACGTTGCGTGTTACGTTTCCAACAATCCGTAACACCGACTCAGCATACTAACAAAAAGGCGCACCGCCCACAACGCAGCACGTCCTTGCAATACGTACGTTATTAACCCAGGTCCACGCACCGCCCAATAAAGGGCCGATGCACTCCCAACTTTCCGGTCACCCGGAAGAAGGTGCGGTCCGCTCGCAACAAGGTTAACGCAGGAACCCGCCCCCGAGAGGGGTTTTCTAAGGCAACATCCCGCAGCCGCGAAGCGGCGAGGACGTTGCCGTGAAAACCCCGCAGGGGCGGGTTCCGAACAGCAAAGATTACGAGCGGACCTCGCCGTTTACGCTCTTGCACACCTTGGTGACGATCTTCTGGTGCGCCTTCTCGACCTCTTCGCTGGTGAGCGTGTGGTCGTCGGAGCGATACGTAAGCGCGAAGGCCATGGACTTCTTGCCCGCACCGATGCGGATGGGATCGCGGTAGACGTCGAACAGGCGCACGCCCTCGAGCAGCTTGCCTCCGGCACTCGTAATACGACGCTCAAGATCCTCGCAGGTCACAGTGTTGTCGACCACGATAGCGAGGTCGTGCTCAACGGCCGGGTACTGCGAGAACTCACGGTAGTTCTCCTGGTTGCGGGCGCCCTTGATCAGTTTGTCCAGGTCGAGCTCAAAGGCGACGACGACCTCGTCAATGCCCATAGCCTCGCGCGCCTCGGGGTGGATCTCGCCAACCCAGCCCAGCACGGTACCGCCCGAGAGCACCTCGGCAGCACGACCCGGCTGCAGGAAGGCATAGCTCTCGCCCTCGACGGGACGGAAGCGAACCTTCTCGATGCGCAGCTGGGCGAGCAGCTCCTCGACAATACCCTTGCCAAAGAAGAAGCGCAGCTTGCGGTACTTCATGTTCCAGGACTGCTCGCTCCACTGGCCCGAGAGCACACCCGCCACGGACTTGGTCTCCTTGGGCAGGCTGGCGTTCTCGCGACCGTGGAACAGGCTGCCGACCTCGTACAGGTGCACGTTGGGCGTGCCGTGGGCCTCGTTATAGGCCACGGATTGCAGCAGGCCCGGCAGCAGCGAACGACGCATCTCGGTCTGCTCGGCTACCAGCGGATTCATGAGCACCACGGGGCAACCGCGGCCCTCGGTGGACATGCCGATCTTCTCCAGGTCGCCCGGGGCGGCAAAGCCAAAGGTCGTGGTCTCGTTGAGGCCGCAAGCGCGCAGGATCTCGCCGACCTTGCGGGTGAGCTTCTGCTCGCGGGTCAGACCGCCGATGTGGTTCTTGGCAGCCGGGATGGTCGCCGTCACACGGCCCATGCCCCACAGGCGCAGGACCTCCTCGATCAGGTCAATCTCGCGCGGCAGGTCGGGACGGAAGCTCGGCGGGGTGACCATAAAGTCCTCGCCCTCGCGCTCGACGGTGCAGCCCAGACGGGTGAGCGAACGCTCGATAAAGTCGGGCTCGATGTCGGCACCGCAGATGGCGTGCACGCGGGCTAGGCGCAGCTTAATGCTGTCGATGGTCTTGGGCGCGGGGAACACGTCCACATAGCCGGGAGCAACCTCGCCGCCGGCAATCTCCTCGATGAGCGCGCAGGCCACGTTGGCCACATCCACGCAGCCGGTCTCGTCGACCTGACGCTCAAAGCGGATGGAGGCGTCGGAGATCAGCGACAGATCGCGGCTGGTGTGCGAGGTGCGACCGGCGTTGAAGCAGGCGCTCTCGACCATCACGTCGACGGTGTCGTCCTCGATCTCGGAATCCATGCCGCCCATAACGCCGGCCAACGCCACGGGGCGCTCGCCGTCGGTGATGAGGCCCATGCCGGCGTCGAGCGTGCGCTCCTCGCCGTCGAGGGTCGTAAACTTCTCGTCCTGCTGGGCAGCGCGAACCACCACGCGACGCCTGCCCTCGCGCTCGGCAAAGGTTGACAGATCAAAGGCGTGCAGCGGCTGACCGGTGAGCATCATCACATAGTTGGTGATGTCGACGATGTTGTTGTGCGGGCGCACGCCCAGGGCGTTGAGGCGCTTGACCATCCAGTCGGGCGACGGGCCGACCTTCACGTTGCGCACGATGCGAGCGACATAGCGGTCGCACAGGCCCTCGTCGGCAATCTCAACGGAAAGCTCGTCATCGGTCGCGCGGCCGGTCTCGGCCTTGATGGCAGGCAGCTCAACGTGGAAATCGCGGTCGAAGATGGCACCGGTCTCGCGGGCCATGCCGATCATGGACAGGCAATCGGGACGGTTGGGCGTGATCTCGCAGTCGAGCACGGTGTCGCTCGAGCCCACGTACTCGGCAAACGGCATGCCGCAGGGCGTATCCTCGGGCAGGATCATGATGCCGGAGTGGTCGCCGCCCAGGCCAAGCTCGCGCGCGGAGCAGTTCATGCCCATGGACACGACGCCGCGAAGCTTGCTCTTCTTGATCTTGACGTCGCCGGGCAGAACTGCGCCGATCATGGCCGTGACGATGTGGTCGCCGGCCTCGAAGTTCTGCGCGCCGCAGACGATCTGCAGCGGGGCGGGGTTGCCGTCGGCGTCGAGGTTCTTGTCGCCCACGTCGACCGAGCACACATACATGTGGTCGCTATCGGGGTGCGGGGTCTTGGTGAGTACCTTGGCGGTCACCACGTGGTCAAAAGACTCGCCCACGGTGTCGATCGCCTCGACCTCGGTGCCGGTACGGATATATTCGTCCGAAAGGGTCTTGGGATCCTCCGGAATATCGATCATGGTCTTGAGCCAGTCGTAAGAAACGCGCATCTAACTGGTCTCCTTTCATAAATGCGGCTTTGAGCCGGAAAACTGCAACGGAGACGGGTTTTCCAAGTGCCGCAGATTGCCTTGAAAGAGGAGGGCCGCGTACTTAGGTACGCAACCGACGATTGAAAGGCAAGGTGCGGTGCTTGGGAAAGCCGCCGGGCCTAGAACTGATTCAAAAAGCGCATATCGCCAGTCATGAGCGTTCTGAGGTCGGGCAGGTCGTAGCGCAGGGCCGCGACGCGCTCGGCGCCAATACCAAAGGCGAAGCCGGTGTACTTCTCGGGGTCGATGCCGCAGTTGATCAGCACGTTGGGGTCGACCATGCCGCAGCCCAGGATCTCGATCCAGCCGCTGTGCTTGCAGAAGTTGCAGCCCTTGCCGCCGCAGACGTGGCAGCTCACGTCCACCTCGCAGCTGGGCTCGGTGAAGGGGAAGAAGTGCGGGCGGTAGCGCGTCTTGCGGTCCTCGCCAAACATGCACTTAACAAAGTAGTCGAGCGTACCCTTAAGATCGCCAAAGGTGATGCCCTCGTCGACGACCAGGCCCTCGATCTGGTTGAACTGCGGCAGGTGGCAGGCGTCGGCCGTATCGGGACGGTAGACGGTGCCCGGGCAGATCATGTAGATGGGCGGCTTTTGCGACTCCATGGTGTGGATCTGCACGCCCGAGGTCTGAGTGCGCAGCAGCACGTCGGACTCGCCGTGGGCGTGAGCCTCGGGGTGCGCGACGCTGCCGGGATTGTTGTCGACCACGTAGAACGTGTCGCGGGCCGAGCGGCTCGGGTGATCCATGGGGGCGTTGAGTGCGGTGAAGTTGTAGTAGGAGGTGTCGACCATGGGGCCGGACTCGACGGTGTAGCCGATACCACAGAAGATGTCCTCGGCCTCCTCGATGATCTGCTTGATCAGGTGCTGATGGCCGATCTGCGGACGGATGCCTGGCAGCGTGATGTCGACGGCATCGTGCTCGAGTGCGTGCTTGAGGGCGGCAGCCTTCATCTCGGTGGTGCGCTCGTCGAGCATGCCCTCGATCAGCTGACGCATCTCATTGGCGCGCTTGCCCATGACGGGGCGATCCTCGGGGGCGAGCTTGCCCATCATGCGCATCAGGCCGGTGATGCGGCCCCTGCGGCCGAGCAGCGCGACGCGCGCGGCCTCGAGCTTCTCGGCGTCGTCGGCGCCTGCGACGAGCTCCTTGGCCTCTTCCTCGAGTTTGACCAGATCATCAATCAGACTCATGTCTTCCCTTTCGTCTCTCGCGCATCCGCTTGCCGAGGCAGCTGGCGCTACCCGACGCTTACGGATGCGCGGCCCGGTTCGGTAACAAAAAACCGTCCTCGGGCATGTGCATTGCCCAAGGACGGTTGAATTCCGCGGTACCACCTTGTTTGACCCGGCGGATGTCTGGCCCGCCGCGCCCACTCTTTGCCCCTTTTCGCGAGGCTCACGGCTTCCCTACTGGGGCTTCGCCGCCGCTGGCCGCGCCCGTTGAGGTTGCTGCTCGGGAGTGAACGCTTGGCCCTTGTCACCGCAGGAAGGCTTGCAGCCCATGACCTTCCCTCTCTTGCCGGCGACGCGGCGGGCAAAACCCTCTCCGTCAACGCATTGGGCTATAGGATAACACATTCTGCGTGTGCATCGCCGCGTTCCGTTTTGTTCGCGCTGGGTACAAAGCAGGTAGCTGTGCAAACTGACCGCACGCCCACCCGTGGCGTCCGGTCTGCGAGATTAAGGATATGGTATGGGAAAGAAACTCGATAAGAAGGCCAAGGCCGCGGAGGGCAAGGCACCCAAGGGCATGAAGGTCGATAAGGCCGTCAAGAAGTTCCGCAAGCTCGAGGGCAAGCTGTGGACCCGCGAGTACCTGCTCAAGATTGCCGAGTTTGACGGCGCGACCATTGCTCCCGCCAACGGCGCCGCGGCGCGCGCCGACGCCATGGGTACCCTCGCCGGCGAGCATCATAAGCTCCTGACCAGCGAAAAGTCTATCGAGCTCGTGCGTTCGCTGGCGCGCGAGACCGTCGCCGGCGGCAAGATCGACGACCCGCAGCTGCTCGACGAGATCCGCGTGCTCGGCCGCGACCAGCGCGAGGCGAGCGTTATCCCCACCGAGGAGGCCGAGGCCTGGACCAGGCTCACCTGCGAGGCCGACGCCGTGTGGCACAAGGCCAAGGCGGCCAACGACTGGGCGAGCTTTGAGCCCTATGTGGATAGAATCGTCGCCCAACTTAAGCATCAGGCCGAGCTCATGGACCCCAAGCGCGACCCCTACGATGTGTGGCTCGACCAGTACGAGCGCGGCCTTTCCGCCCAGAGCTTCGACGCGTTTTGTGACGAGGTCAAGGCCACGGTCGTGCCGCTTGTGCATGCCATTGGCGAGCGCGGCCAGCAGCCCGCTGCCGACTTCTTGCACGCCCGTGTGCCCGAGGCCGCCCAGCGCGCCATGAGCTTCGACCTCATGAAACTCGTCGGCCTGAACCTGGACGACACCACGCTTGCCTTTACCGAGCACCCGTTTAGCGAGGGCTTCTCGGTAGGCGACGCGCGCATCGCCACGCACATCTACGAGGACGACTGCATCTCCAACGTCTACAGCATCATCCACGAGGCGGGACACGCCATGTACGAGCTGGGCGTCAATCCTGCCTATGCGCGCACCTGTCTTGAGGGTGGCACCTCCATGGGCATCCACGAGAGCCAGAGCCGCTTCTTCGAGAACACCGTGGGTCGCAGCCGCGCTTTTATGGGCCCGTTGCTCGAGGTGCTGCGCCGCCACGCACCCGAGGTCTACGGCGACGTCGACGAGGACACACTCTACCGCGCCGTGAACATCGCGCAGCCGTCGTTGATCCGTACCGAGGCCGACGAGCTCACCTATCCGCTGCACGTTATGGTGCGCTACGAGATCGAGCGCATGCTGTTTGCCGGCGAGGCCACGGCCAAGGACATCCCCGCGCTTTGGAATCGCTTTATGAACGAGTACCTGGGCATTCCCGTTCCCGACGACACGCGCGGCTGCCTGCAGGATACGCACTGGAGCGGCGGCTCGTTTGGCTACTTCCCCACGTATGCGCTGGGTAGCGCCTACGACGCCATGTTTGTGCCGGCCATGTGCCGCGACGGTGTCGACCTCAATGGCGCCTGTGCGAGCGGCGATCTGGCACCCGTCCGCGCGTGGCTGGGCGAGCACATTTGGCAGTGGGGCCGCGCCAAGGACGCACCGGAGCTCATCAAGGGCGCTTGCGGCATGGCCTTTGATTCCCGCTACTACTGCAGCTACCTGCAGGACAAGTTCACCACGCTGTACGAGCTTTAAAGCTTAGACAACACACAACGCAAAGGGGCGCCGCAGGATCTATCCCGCGGCGCCCCCCTAGTCATTGGGGACGTTCTTTAATGACTAGTCGTTTAAGAACGTCCCCCATGACTACTTGAAATTGAACGTCAGATTGCCGCTTAGGGTCGTTTGCAGCGTCGAGCGGTTACGCGGTTTGGTAAAACCGCGTAACTACAGAGCTTCCAGGGCGTTGGCGATGCGCTTCATGGCGGCGTCGGCGGCTGCCTGGTCGGGGGCTTCGGCGAGCACGCGAATCACCGACTCGGTTCCGCTCTTGCGTACGAGCACGCGGCCCTCGCCTGCCAGCGCAGCCTCGGCCTCGGCGATGGCGTTCTGCACGCCCATGTTCTCGAGCGCGGCGTCCTTGTCCGCCACGCGCACGGCAACCTGCGCCTGCGGCAGCAGCTTGCACGGGGCCGTGAGCTGCGAGAGCGTCTCGCGCTCGGCACGAATCACTTCCATCACGCGCAGCGAGGTCATAATGCCGTCGCCCGTGCGCTCGATATCGCCAAAGATCGTATGGCCCGTCTGCTCGCCACCCAGGCTGTAGCCGCCCTCGCGCATCTTGGCATACACGTGACGGTCGCCCACGCCGCTGGTCACGGCACTCAGGCCGGCAAGCTCCAGCGACTTGATCAGGCCAAAGTTGCTGGCGATCGTCGGCACCACGGTACCGCCCGAAAGGCGACCGTGCTTGTTCAGGTACACGCCGCACACGTACAGGATCTGGTCGCCGTCGACCACGCGACCGCGCTCGTCCACGGCTAGGCAGCGGTCGGCATCGCCGTCATAGGCAAAGCCCACGTCCAGGCCCTGCTCCACCACATGGCGCTGCAGGCGCTCCATATGCGTGGAGCCGCAGTCCACATTGATGTTAAAGCCATCGGGCGCGGCATTGATCACGCGCACGTCGGCACCGAGCGCGTCAAACACCGGCTTGGCCACCGAGGAAGCCGAGCCGTTGGCGCAGTCGAGACCGATCTTGACGCCCTGCAGCGAAAAGTTCGCACTTGCAATGAGCGAAGCAATGTAGCGGTTGCGGCCCTGCATGTAGTCCACCGTGGCACCGATGTGGTTGCCCGTGGCCAGCGGAACTTCGCTCTTGCCATCGATGTAGTCCTCGATGAGCTCCAGCACGTCCTCGTCCATCTTAAAACCGTCGCTGTTGACGAGCTTAATGCCGTTATCGCAAAACGGGTTGTGGCTCGCGCTGATCATGATGCCGCAATCGAAACAGCCTTCCACGGTCTGATGCGCTACACCCGGCGTGGGGATCACGTGCAGCATATAGGCGTCCGCACCGCTCGCGACCAGGCCACTCACCAGCGCCGCCTCGAACATATAACTCGAGCGACGCGTGTCCTTACCCACGATGACGCGCGCCTTGCGCTCGCGGTTGGCGCCGTAATACCAGCCCACAAAACGGCCAATCTTATAAGCGTGCTCTACCGTCAGCCCAACGTTAGCCTCACCGCGAAAGCCGTCGGTGCCAAAGTACTTCATGCGCTCTCCTTACAAAATAGGGGCGAACAGATTGCCTGTCCGCCCCAAAATGGTACTCGATTATCTGCGCAACCAGAAAAACCCTACGCCGACGCGCTGTCGCGAGCCGCCTGGCATGTAGGAGTCTGACGCAGCGTAAGCGGCTTGTCCCCCGCCTCGGCCGACGTGGTCAGCGTATACGTGATCGTCGTCGTCTCGCCAGCATGCAGGTCAACGGTGCCCGAATAGAAGGGGATTCCATGCCACGCAGCGGCGCCAAGACCAAACTGGGTGCCCTCGACGGTCAGATCAGTAATGTTGCCGCCCGTCGGGGCAAACAACGAGACATTCAGACGCTCGTCGTCACGCGCGGCATCGGGTGCGCTCGCCGCGACGTAGTCGGGCAGCTTGCCTGCCTCCTCCTGCGTCATGATGTTCGTCAGGGTAACGGTGATGCGATACGAGCACGTGCCGTCACCGTTCTTGACGCCCTGGCCAATCTGCGTATCGGCGTTCAGGTACCAGTCGAGCTTGGAGAAGCTCAGGTTGTTAAAGTAAACGCCGGCAACAGGATCGGCACTCGGATCATCTGGATCGGGCAGCGAAGCGTCAATGCCCGTCTCTTTGATGGCATTCTGCTCATCATCGTTTTTCATCCACGCGATCAGGCGTCCCTCTTCGGCACCGCGCTCAACGGCGCTGACAAGCTTCGTAACATCGACATCGCCGATACCGCCAAGGATCTTGTCGAAGGCAGCGCTGGCGACGGATGCAAAGATGCCGTCCGACTCCTCGACCGGATAGTTCCAGTACACATCGTGCATGAGGACCTTTGCGGCGTTGGTGCCGTCGACAACCGTTCCGTCGGGCAGCGACACATTACCGACCAGGCCCAGCAGATACTGCAGGAACACCGGGTCGATACCCACGACGCCGTCAACGTCCTGGCCATATTGAGATTTCCACAGGGCTGCGACACGCTGCGAGTTGCGGGGCCAATCGGGCGAATACGCGTTACCAGAGTTGTACAGGTTACTGTGGTCACCAAACAGTGTCTCGTCCTCTTCGTCGACGCTCTCAACCGCCTCGTCTTTGCCAAGCGCAATACATGGGACAAAGTCACCGATCGACATCTGGCCATCGGTAACTGAAATCAGGCCCTGCGAACCGCCAAAGCCGCCGCAGGCACGAATCTCGACGTTGTTCATGGCGTACACAAGGTAGTTGCGCGTCTGGCCGTTGGCGCCGAGCATCTGGGGAAGGACGGGGGCGACCTTCTCCGCCGCGTCAACCGCGCCATTGAGGGTGGCAAAGCCGTCCTTGGCCTTATCGACCAGCTCGGTCACCTGGGAAATATGAGTATCGCCAATGCCCTGGATCTTCTCGTTGGCGCTCTTGAACACCTTCGAGCTATCGGAGAGCGAATCGGCGACCGCCTGCAACGCAGACACGTTGATGGTCCCATCCTGGAACAGCTTGCCGGGCGTGGCCTGCGAAAGGTTATCGGCCATGGGAACCAGCGCGTTGCTCGAGACATCGGACAGGGCGTCGATCATGGTGCGGGCCGCATTGATGTCGCTGCCATACACCGGGATAAACGAAGCCGCCGTCCACAGCGGGCTCGAGGTCTCCGCCTTCATGCTGTCGCAGAGCTCATCGATCTTCTTCGCGTCGTCAGGCAGCGTCGAAAAATCGCCCGACGTGACCTTGTCCTTAAGGCCACCGACGATCTCGACAGCCTCCTTCGCTTCGCTCTTTACGGTCTTTGCCGAGTTAAGCAGCATAAAGCCGCTTGCGCCAAGCACAACGAGAAGCACCGCGACTACAGCGGCAATAATGGCGCCAGTGTGACGCTTTTTGCGCTCGCCCTTGCGATGGCGATGACGGACCAGACCGTCAGAGGTCGAACTCGACGAAGCGTCGCTACCGTAGTTCAAGCCAAAATCGTAATAATCTTCCTTGGAACCCGAGCCCGCAAACTGGGCACCGCTATCATCCAGGCGGGCGAACGTGCCGGTCTCGGAGGCGCCGGTGTAAATCGTGCCAAGGTTACCCGTAAGCCCCGCGCCACCGGCAGAGGGGGTATTGTTGGCTGCCTTGCCGGCATTAACGTTGCCGGCGGCATTCGCGGCGTTGGCGGCACTTGCGTTGTTCGCAGGTACCGAAGGAGCCCCGCTCGGCTGCGACGTGGAGGTCGCACCGCCCGCAAAGACATTCCCTCTTGCACGGCCGGTCTTTTTTGCCTTTTGAGACTGCTCGTACAGAGCGGTAAACATCGCCGTCTCGCCCGGGGACACGCGCTTACCGGAACCGCCCTGCCCAGCGCCGCCCGGCGTGCCGGCCTTACCAGCCCCGTTCGGACGCGGCGGAACTGCAGGACGGCCGCTATCGCTGCCCTTAAAGTGATTACCAGCCATAAAGAAATCCTCGCAATTGAGTCGCAATGAAAAAGTCCATAACGTTACTAGTTTATGGCATTTTGAGCATCGACAGCTAAACTCCAGACACGGACATCAATTGGCGAAAATGTGGCACAGCACCTTTTCCGTCTTGGCGCCAGCTACACCGTGAGGAACACCATCGCGATAATCATGGCAAAGCCCGCCAGGTCGGTGGGCAAAAACACCGTTCCCAGCATAAGGGCGCTGGTGATGGTGGCCGAAACCGGCTCCATGGTTCCAAGGAGGCTCGCGCGCACCGAGCCAATCTCCTTAACGCCCTGCATGTAGAACATATAGGCGAAGAACGACCCCACCACAATAAATATCGCGAGTGCACCGACACCCGAGGGCCCGAGCGCCGGCATATGCGCCCACGGCTGGGTAAAGATACTCATCACGATTCCCGCCGAAAGCATGGCCGAGCCCGTGACGACCGGGCTTCCGTATTTGTTGAGGATTCCGGCAGGGATGATTGCTATGCAGGCACCGCCCACGGCGCACAAAAGGCCCGCAAGCAGACCCATCGGCGAGATGCTGAGCGTACTGGGGTCGCCGCCCGTGGCGATCAAAAACGTTCCGCCCAAAGCGAGCAAAATGCCAAGCGCCTCGCGCGTGCGCGGCAGTCGATGCGCGGTGACGCAGGCATACCCCATGACGACCACCAGCTGCAGGCACTGGAAGACGGTCGCGGTGCCCGCGTTGGTCAGGCGCACGGCTGACAGATAGCAAAGCTGGTTGAACAGCAGACCAAAAATCGTAAACAGAATGAGCTGCTTGCGATCGGCGGGGGTAGTCCACAGCTCGATCAAGCGGTCGCGGTCTTTTCTGAGCACAACGAACATAAAGAGCAGGCCAGCGATAACTTGGCGCACGCTCATCAGCCAAAACGTCTCGATATGGCACACGTCAAAGAGGTAGCTGGCGCTGGTGCCGGAAAAACCCCAAAACGTACCGCCGACAAACGCGGCGAGCGTACCCAGGGCCATCTTGCGCGCCTGGGCGTCGTTGAGGCGGTCGCGCCATGCGCGGCGGGTGCTGCGGCTCAGCTCGTCAGTTCCCTCGGGCACGACAAAATCGGCCGCCGCCGTCATCGGTACCGAAGCCTTTTCGCGTGCGTGCTGCGCCGTGCGCTCCTGCTCCATTCCACTCCCCCGAAATCAATTGGCAACAAAGCGCTCAAACTGTAGCACGAATATTGATATGGAAATGCGGACGATTCAGAACATATACGAGCGTCCAAACTGTAGGGACGAAAGGCGCGGATAAGCTATGCCGAGTGGTTGGAATCGTCTAGGGCGCCGGAGGCGGCTTCCGCACTTCCCTCAGCATGCTCGCCATCGTCCCGGTCCTTGTCGCTGTCCCGGCCCTCCTGCTCGCGACGGCGCTTTTCGCGAATCTGCTCAACGGCGGCTCGCAAGGCGGCCTCGTCCTCGGCGCGTGCCACCTCTTGCGTTGTCTTGACCATATGGCGAATCTCGAGCACCAGCAGCACGATCAGCGGCACCACGATAAGCGGAAAGAACAGCAGCGGATTGGTGAGCAACGAGACCACCACGCCCAGCCCCGCCGAGACAAAGACCACGCGCCCCACCACGTCGGCGGCGGGCACGGGCGCAGCATCCTCGACCGGATTGGCATCGCCCTTGGTGCGGTAAACCGGCGTGCCGTCGGCCGCATCCTCCACGGCAACGATGCGATGCGTGTTGAGCGAACCCTCCAGCGCGTCATCGGACGAATGGAAGGTGATGATGTCGCCGACCTGGTAGGCCTGGCTGTTGTCGGTATCGACGACGATAAACGAATGCACGGGAATCGCCGGCTCCATCGAGCCGGTCAGCGTGCGCATAAAGCCGTAGCCCATGATGGTGGGAATCTCGCCGGCGGGCGTGAACACCGTGCGCAGCAGCACCACAAAAGCGACCAGGATCACCACGGTCGCCAACACGTTGATCACGCGGAGCACGTGCTTCATCACTTGTCGGCGTCCTTTGCGGAAGGCTCGACGTCAGTGGCGTCAGATGCCGAAACGTCGGTCTCATCTCCCTCAACGGTCGTGGCGACATCGCCCTCGGCGGCCTCTCCGCGCAAGCGAGCCAGCAGATAGCGCGACAGGCTGTTGCCCTCGGCAC
>URUI01000032.1 GCA_900551015.1 uncultured Collinsella sp. | reverse complement strand
GGGCTGCCGCTGACGACCGTCATCGTGAGCCAGCGCGTCTCGACCGTGCGCGACGCCGACATGATCTGCGTGCTCGATCACGGTTCGGTCGCGGGCCTGGGCACGCACGATGAGCTGTACGCGACCTGCCAGCTCTACCGCGAAATCTGTCAGTCGCAGCTTCGCCGTGAGGAGCTCGAGGGTCAGCAGGGGAGTATGGCGCCCACACCCGCCCCGACTGCCCCTGCGCCTATCTGCACAAAGGAGGGCTGCTAGATGAATCCGTATACTTCCTCCGGTTCGGTCGCCACGATGACCGCTAACGTGTCCGGCAACGATAACCTTAACGACCTGGGCGACGGTCCGCGCCAACCCGGTGATCCCGAGCGCTATCCCGTGGGTGCGGTGACCCGCCGCCTGCTGGGCTATGTTCGCCCGCACCGCGTCTCGTTTGCGGCTTCGTTTGTGAGTGCCGCCATCTCCGTTATCCTGCAGCTCTACACGCCCATCCTCATCGGCGAGGGCATCGACCTCATCGTTGCCGCCGGGCAGGTGGACTTTGACGCGCTGCTGCCGCTCGTCACCAAACTCGCGATTGTCGTCGTAGGTGCCGCGGCCTTCCAGTGGCTGCAGGGCTACTGCGTTAACCGTCTGTCCTACGAGACGGTGCGCGACATGCGCGTGGAGGCGAGCGACAAGCTCAGCCGTATGCCGCTCAGCTTTATCGACAGCCATGCCCACGGTGACCTTATGAGCCGCGTAGTCAACGACGTCGACCAGGTGGGCGATGGTCTGCTGCAGGGCTTTACCCAGCTCTTTACCGGCGTCATCACCATCGTGGGCACGCTCGCGTTTATGCTTTCCATCAACCTGACCATGACGCTCGTGGTGGTGCTCGTCACGCCGCTCTCCATCTTTGCAGCCGGTGCTATTGCCAAGCTCTCCAACAAGAGCTTTACGGCGCAGCAGCGTATTCAAGGCCAACTCGGCGGTCATATCGAGGAGTATGTGGGTGAACAAAAGCTCGTGGACGCGTTTGCCTACGGCCCGAGCGCTCAGCAGCGCTTCGATGCCCTCAACGCCGAGCTGTATACGGCGGGTGAGCGCGCGCAGTTTATGGGCTCGCTTTCTAACCCCGGCACGCGCTTTATCAATAACATCATCTATGCCGTGGTCGCTGTGATCGGCTGCGTGGGCGTGATCACGGGCGTGCCCGCGGCGCTTACGGTGGGCGGCGTGCAGATTTTCCTGTCCTATGCCAACCAGTACACCAAGCCGTTCAACGAGGTCACCAACGTCATTACGCAGATCCAGACGGCGTATGCCTCGGCGCGCCGCATGTTCGCGCTGCTCGATGCACGCGAGCAGGAGCCCGACGCGGCGGATGCCGTGGAGCTTGTCGCCCCGCAGGGCGAGGTGACCTTTGAACACGTGGACTTTAGCTATGTGCCCGACCGCAAGCTGCTGCAGGATATCTGCATCGAGGCCAAACCCGGTACGCGCTTTGCCCTCGTCGGTCCCACGGGCTGTGGCAAGACGACGCTCATCAATCTGCTGCTGCGCTTTTACGATATCGATGCTGGGCGCATCGCGGTCGATGGTCGCTCCTCGCGTGACTATACGCGCGCGAGCCTGCGCCGCGTCTTTGGCATGGTGCTGCAGGACACCTGGCTGTTCGAGGGCACGGTGGCCGAAAACATTGCCTACGGTTGCCCCGATGCCACGCGCGAGCAGATTGTCGAGGCCGCCAAGCGCGCGCACGCGCACAAGTTTATCGTGCAGCTGCCAGGCGGCTACGATACGGTGATCGGCGAGGACGGTGGCACGTTTAGCCAAGGTCAAAAACAGCTGCTGTGCATCGCGCGCGTCATGCTCACCGATCCGGCGATTCTGCTGCTGGACGAGGCAACGTCGAGCATCGATACGCGTACCGAGCTGCAGGTGCAGGCGGCATTCGACGAGCTCATGGCTGGCCGCACGAGCTTTGTGGTGGCGCACCGCCTGTCGACGATCCGCAATGCCGACTGCATTCTGGTTATGCGCGACGGCCAGATTATCGAGCGCGGCACGCACGACGAGTTGCTAGCGGCAGGCGGCTTCTACGCCGAGCTCTACCGCAGCCAGTTTGCCCAGTAGGGGCTGCCGATTAGCGGCAGATGGTTTACATCTGCGTCGTTAGTACTAAGATATGCTTTTAACAAATTGCATTAATGGCTCGAGTTTCGGGGGAAACGAGGCAACGTGACTATGACATGCTCTATGGTGGTTAACAGCAAGAGCGGTAATACCAGGATGGTTTCGGGGGCGATCAAGCGCGCCCTGCAGGCTGCAGGCGTCGAGTTTATCCATGCCGCCGCGCTGAGCGATGATGCAGATCCGGAGCAGGTCGCGCACGAGGCAGAGGGTGCCTGCGCTGCCGATACGGTGCTTGTCGGTTTTTGGTGCGACAAGGGTGCCTGCACGCCCTCGGTGGCGGCGTTGCTCTCCGCCTTGCACGGCAAGCGCGTGTTCCTGTTTGGCACCTGCGGCTTTGGGGCCGACCAGAGCTATTACCAGCAGATTGTCGACCGCGTAACTTCCAATCTGGCCGAGGATGCCGAGCTTGCGGGCTGGGCGATGTGCCAGGGCAAGATGGGTCCCGCGGTTAAGCAGCGCTACGAGGCCATGCTCGAGCAAGATCCCGAAAACGCCCGATTTAAGATGCTGCTCGACAACTGGGTTGCCGCGAAGGATCACCCCACCAAGGAGGATTTGGACAACATGGCTGCAGCTGCAAAGAAGGCCGTGCTGGGCGAGTAGCTTCGCCGTTCGCGGTCCTTCGTGCAAAACAATACAAATGTGAAAGCCTCGAAGTTCTCGAGGCTTTTTTCTTAACACGGGGTTGCGGAAGCTGAGTCCCGGAATTTGCCTCTGGAATGGGATGTGGTTTCCGGTTGAGGGGTCTGGCGGAAAGAGCGACCCGGAATTTGTGATCGAAGCGGGATGTGGCTTCCCAGCGGGGCCACAAGCGGAAACCGCGTCCCATTTCGCAAGCGAATTCTGGGACACGGTTTTCAGAGGGTTATGGGCTGCGAACTACATGAGGTTGTCATAAAACTCTAGTAAAAGGGGTCGGAAATAAATGGCGCTTCCAGCAGTTTGTTTTAATGTGGGGGGGGGTACCATTATTTTAGTTTCGCAAAAAAATGATCCCTCTATGGGGAAGTTGCGTAGGGGGTTAGTCACAGATATTGGATAAAACAGACTAATTTGGTGATAAATGACCACTTACGCCAAAATAGGTAGCATTTAGCGACAAAACATTGAAAAATGTGTAGCACATCGCTATGTTTTTATTACGAAAAGATTCCAAATTGGCTTATTTCGGACTCACTTTTCAAGCGCCTTGCGGTTCCTGTTGAAACTTGCTGACCTTTGGATGGGTCGAATAGGTCCTCAAGGGGGATGAATTATCACTTTGGCTGCGCGTAGACTCAAACGATTTATTGCACTTTTGAGTAGCTTGGCGTTCGCGCTTGTCATAGCCCTTGCCGTTGTTTCTTTTGTGCCTCGCGCATTTGGATACATGCCCTTTGCTGTGCTTTCGGGCTCTATGGAACCCGATCTTCCCGTTGGCTCCATGGTGTTTGTCCGCCAGGTTGAGCCAACGGATATTACCGTGGGCGACAATGCAACCTTTTACCGATCGGACGGCGCCGTGGTGACGCACCAGGTGTACGAGATCGACCCTGCCGCGCAGACGATCGGCACGCAGGGAATCGCAAACAAAAATGCAGATGGAACCATCATGCACGATGCCGAGCAGACGCCTTTTTCACGCGTGATCGGCACTGTCTCTTTTTGTGTCCCTTACCTGGGCTTCGTTAACGCATATTGCACGACGATGCCCGGTTTGCTTGTTGTGGTGGCCGTTCTGGCGCTGCTGGTCGCGGCGTCGATAGTGCTCGATCGGATGGTTCCCGACGAGCCTGCGGGCAAGCATGCCCGCGTGCATGCGAGGGAGCGGCGTTCATAGCGGCAGGGAAAAGCGTCGGCGGCGGTAGGGGCCGTTGCCGGGGAAAACGATTCTCGAAAGGAAGAGAACGATGGAAAACAAGAAGAAAAAGCGCTACGGCATCATTGCCGCCCTGCTGCTGTTGGTACTGGCTGCCGGTGTGGGTACCTATGCATGGCTGACGGCGCAGGAGCACATTGACAACGTGTTCACGGTGGGTAGCTTTGGCCACCCGGAAAACAAGCCTGATCCGACCGATCCCGAGAAACCGGACCCCGATAATCCGAACACTGAAAAGGCCTACCTGTTCGAGACCCAGTGGGTTGCCAACTCCAAGATGGTTCCTGGCGCCACTGTGGCCAAGAACCCCAATGTCGGCATCAAGGCTGGCTCTGATGATGCATACGTATTCATTTACGTAAAGAATGCCATCGTCAAGCCTGGCACCAGCCTTGAAAAGACCCCGTACTTTACGCTCAAAAATACGAATTGGAAGCCCGTTGAGGGTCAAGTCAAGACCAACCAATCTGACAACTCTGGCAACCAGTACGTGAGCGGTCTGTTTATGTACTCCAAGAACTCTGCCGCAGAGAACCTGCCTGCAAAGCTCGAAGCCAACAAAGCAGCGCAGGACGTTTATACCGATGAGCTTTTCACTGCCGTGACGATTCCCTCTGCCATGAACAACACCGATGTTGTCAAGACTACTACTGACCCGAAACAGGCTCCCACGATGACGGTCTCTGCCTACATCTTTGGCGCGGGCCAGAATGGCACCGAGCAGGGTGAAAATGCTGACGCGCAGAATGCCCTTAAGCAGGCCAAGGAATGGGCTAAGACTCAGGCTTAATCCCCCTCCACCGAGATCCCGACCCGCTCCCCATCCCCATTTTCGGGTCGGGATCTCGGTCCCCCTTTGATCGACGATTGGCGAACGTAATGCTCAACAATCTTTCCGACAATCAGAAACGCACCTTGGCGCTTGCCGCGATTGCGCTGTTGGCCCTGGCGTGCCTGTGTGGCACGCTGGCTTTTACAGTTGATATGGTTCCGGCGAACAACGTCCTATCGTTTGGCAGCGTGAAGGTACGAGTCTGCGAATACACCCTAAACGAGCGGGGCGAGGAGATTCCGTTTGAGGCCAACGAGCACGGGGACTATCCCGACACCAAGGCCGGGGGCTCTGACATCAGCCGCATCGTGCGCGTGGAGAACGTCGGCGCGCAGCCTGAGTACGTTCGCGCGCGCCTGCGTATGGTATCGGTGGCGCCCGACGGTTCGAGCGCGGATGCCTCGGGCAACGTTGCGTTTAACGTAAACGCGGGCGAGGGGTCCCCGTGGATCGATGGCGGCGACGGGTGGTACTACTACCGCGGATTGGCTGGACGTGGCGGCGTGCTTGACCCCGGCTCCATGACGGAAAGCCTCATGGACTCGCTGCGATTTGTGGGCGACTACCACGATGCCGCGCGCGGCGGCTCATACAGGCTCGATATCGACGTCCAGGCCGTGCAGGCCAAAAACCAGCAGGCAAACGATACCGTCCTCGACGTGCTCGACGTCGTGGGCTGGCCGGAGGCGAACTAGCCCATGGAGATTAAGAACATGAACCGAGGCGTGCTCGGCAGGCTGATCGCTGTGGTGGCAATCGCCCTTTGCTGCGTTGTAGCGCTGCCGGCGGCAGCGTATGCCGAGGATGTGCCCGAGGACAAGACCGAATTCCATATCACAAACAGGAACGACTTCCTGGCGTGTGTCGCGCTGTCGCGACAGCGCGACACGTCGCAGTGGCGCGTCTATCTCGATAACGATATCGTTCTTAACGATGATGATATGAACGCCATTGTTGAGGATACGGTCAAGCACCTCTCCTTTGGCAACAAGGAACATCCCTTTAAGGGCGTCTTTGACGGTCAGAACCATACCGTGAAGGGCCTGAACTACGAGAATAAGGTCTTGGACCCCGAGCGCGACACGGGCTTCTTTGCCGAGACCGACGGCGCCACCATCAAGAACTTCCTTGTCGAGGACGCCAACATCTGGGCGGACTTCCGCGGCGGCATCATCGTGGGCAGGGCCGTCAACACGCGCTTCGAAAACGTTATGGTCATGGAGAGCACGCTGCACGTGACCTGCGCCAACAATGCTCTCAACCTCATTACCAACGCAGGCTTTGAGGGCGGTCTCATCGCCGGCGAGCTCGACGGCTGTACCCTCTATAACTGCGAGGTACGTGGTGGCCGCGCCGTTAACAACACGACCTCGGGCGTGCAGGCGCTCGGCGGTGAGGGTCTGTATATGGCGGCGTTTGCCGGCTACGTTACAAATTCGACGATTGAGTACTGCCGCGTTACGCCTACGCGCAAAGACGATGGCTCGATTGGCATGACCGACGTCACCAATAAGTACGACGTGGCCATTGGCGCCCTGGGCGGCAACAACGTGTACGCCTCGGGTTTTGTGGGCTGCATGGCGGGCGAGGCCAAGATTATCGACTGCTTCTCGACGGCGCAGTGCTACAGCTATGCCGCGTCATATGTGGGCGTCGTCGCCGTGACGCGTGCGTGGACGGGTGGCTTGGCGGGTCGTATTCTAACCGAAAAGGGCAACGAGCTCGTTCGAAGCCATTTTGCGGGTGACTTGAGCTCGCGTCAGTACAATCCCATCGCCGTGATTCCCATCATTCAAAACGATGTGAACCTGGGCGGTATTGCCGCGCGTGCCAACAAGGATGATGCCACGGTCACCGAGTGCTACTTTAAGCCGAGCGTGAGCCTAAAAGGCAGCAGCCAGGGTACCGCGGCTAAGAAAAAGATCCCCTCTTTTGGCGGCGACGGTACCACCAAGGGCGACGGCTATGGTCCATGGGACGACGAGCGCTACACCACGCGTGAGCTGTGGGAGGAGCACGACTACGATTTTTGTGCCGGCACCATGCGCTCGACCGACAACGACGATGCCCTGGGTGGCCAGCACACCAATGAGTGGGCGATGGATTACAAGCTGAAGATTCCCGTGCATGGCCAGAGCGTTAAGGCGACGATCGATTTTCCCGGTGCGGGTACCGCGACCATCGAGGCAACCAAACTTGGTATTGATCAGGCGACCTCGGACCCGTATGCCTTTGCCGTGAGCGCCGTGCTGGCGGGAACGGCTCAGGGCTTGGCCCAGGGCGATACATCGGTGACGTTTGAGCAAGAGACCTCCGCAAAGCCTGAAGGCCTGACCGAGGCAAACGAGGGATACCGCTTTACGGGCTGGTTCCGCGAGCCCGGGGTCAACGTGAACCACATCGAGGCCGATAACACCTGGTTTGACGGCAAGACCGATGCCGATGCCGTGACTGCCGGCAAACAGGTCAAGAAGAGTGAGGCGCACGAGCATACGTCGACCTATACCGCCGATAATGCCAAGGGGGTCGACGGTTTTAAGGGCAATGACCTGTTTATCGCTTCGTACGAGGCGCAGGTGCTGTTCTATAACGTCCAGGGCGAAACGCTCGATTGCCAGAGCGGCGAGGAGCACGACAAGTCGACGGACTGGTACCGCTATGGCGTCGGTTTAACGCCGGCTGCCCCTGCGGACCGCGGCACTCTTTCTGCCAGCGCCACCTTTATCGGTTGGACGACGCAGCCGAGTGGCGAGGCCGGGATGCATGGCGGTTACGCGGCCATCACCTCGCCTAAGCTTGCCGAGCTAAAAAACGCCGGTGCGTTCTATCCTGCCGGCACCGAGATCACTGTGCTTGGTCCTACCGATTTTTATCCGGTGTACACCGACTATGTGTCGAACATCATGACGGTGTTTGAGGGCAATGAGCAGGATGCAACCGACGATCAGACTCGGCGCGACGGTGTGGGCAAAACTGACGTTAAGGTTGAGACTGCAGAAGATGGCACAAGCGCGTATACCGTACAGGTGCTCGACGTATCCGGTAAAGCTATATCCGAGGAGGGCCAGCTGCCCGACGGCTATCGTTTCCTGGGTTGGTATGAAAACAAGGGAACCGAGGATGCCCCGCTCGAGGTGCGCGTAAGCCGCGACCCCAGCTATACGCTCCCCGCCGATGTCGATTTAACCGCGCCGCATACCTACATCGCCCGCTTTGAGTACCGAGTGGATTATTACGTTCGGGCTTATACCAACCATGAGTTTACGGACAGCAAGCTACTTTGTTCCGTTTGGAATCGCTATCAAACGCCCTTTGAGGAAAACGTCGGTAGTACCTTCGTGCGTGAAAACGTCGTCCACTGGGGCCCGGAGCATGTTGACCACGGTATAAAGGATAGTTATGAAACGTGTGGCACGCGCTTCACGAAGGAAACCCTTGTCGTGAGTCCCCTTAACGCGTACTCGCACAACGTTAAAAACGATACGGGAGCCGATACTCTAAAAAACCTCTATGCCGATACCGATTTTCCAGGCGCTGCAACGCTAAGCGATACTTGGACTTCGGCTTCGCTGAACGTAACGGTCAAACCGGTGAATGATCGCTATCGCCTGAATTTCTGGACGCTTGAGCGCGATGGTGAATATTGGACATATGTGAAAAATCCCATCGAGAGCATGGTGCGTACAGATAAGAAGTACTACGTTCGCGCGATGATTACCACGGACGTTAATTTCTACAACAAGGGCGATAATGTCGTGAGGACTGCCACGCGGCGCTATGAGAGTAACTTGCTGCAGACCAAGGTGAACGGGGCGGATCCGACGTTCACGTATTACTACCCGCATGTTAATAAGTCGGTTAAAGTGGCCGAAAAGCCAGAAGATGGTGAGAAGGGATCGTATGAGAGCCCCCTGACCCTCGAAGCTTCCCCGACCGATGCCGACATGGCCGTGCCGGGCTATAAGTTCCTGGGCTGGATTTCGACCGCCGAGGTTCAGAAGGATTCTGACGTCTGGAAGTATATCTACGACGTCGCCGGCGACTCCTATGTGACGAGTGATCCGGATAAGGCAGAGCCGTATCTGGCGACCGACGAGTCCAAGGTCACCCAGTGGCAGGATGCCTATCCCGTCTACGCAAAGTACGACGTCAGCTACACCACCAACCTGCATCGCGCAGGTTTTGAGGGTACGGACAAGGTCAATGTGCCTAGCTACAACATCGCTCCCGTTATCAACGCGGACACCAATCCTGCTACGGCAACGGTGACCCCTGACGTTACGACGCCGGTTTATAAAGCAGGCGGTGAGCTGTATAAGTTGCAGAAGGTTGAGATCGAGCTTCCGAACGGCGAGATCAAGACGCTTCCCTACGATGTGGAGCATGGTACTTGCTCTTATCCGGTGGAACCTGGCGGAGCCTATACATTCGTGGCGTACTATTCGCCGTTGGCGGTTGTGTACCACCTCAATGCCACGGATGTGGACGGCAAAGTTGCTCAGCAAGACGATATGCTCGGCAACCTTAATGGCGGCATCCCGAAGCCTACTTATGACGTCAGCACTATCGATGCGGATACAGGCAAGTTCAACGTCTTCGTGGGCTGGACGGAAGCCGAGCCGGCACCTGGCAAGGGCTATGTCGCTTGGTCAGAGGGCATCCGTATGGTGAGTGCTTCTACCGTGGTCAAGGCCCCCATGGAGCTGTACCCGGTCTACCGTCCCAGCCTGGTTACCGTTCAATCGAACATTGACTCTAAACTTGCGAATCCCGATCTTGTCCGTAGCCTCGGCCGCACTGATTCCGGCGACCAGATTTCTCTTGAGGTCAAGGCCGCCGAGGAGGTTGAGGGCACTGACGGCACCAAGTACGACTTTGTCGGCTGGTCGCGCGATTATGTCAATGACGGGCAGTACACCCTGATGACTGACGATGAGAAGTATCCCCTCGAGGGCAGCGAGCCCTTTGAGAGCGTGACCTACACTGCGGTGTACAAGAAGACGCCGCTTAAAGTGCGCTATCACGACACCGAAGGCAACGTCATCTACACCGCTACGGTAGACCCGAACGATACGAGTGTTCTGCGTGGCCAGGATGGCAATGCCGGCTTTGTTCAGACAGTTAAGGTGCCCAAGATGGACGAGAGCGGCAACCCGGTCTATGACGACAAGGGTGAACCCGTCATGGAGCCAAAGGAAGTGGCCTACGATCCCGAAGCCTACTCCGCAATCGTCGCATTCCTGGGCGAGCGAGCGGATAGCAGCTTGAAGGAGTTGTTCTTGGAGTGGCAGTGGGTTAATGGCGACAAAGCTGTGGCGTGGAGCGACTTCAAGGGTAAACCGGTTACAGCCAACATGGATTTGTATCCGGTGACGTATAAGGTCGTCGCTAACGACACATCGGACGATGCGAGCCCTAAGAATGTGACCGGGCAGCTCAAGTGGTTGCTTGATCCCAATGCCGCGAACACGATAGATGACAAGAGCGATAAGGCGCCGTTCAAGGCTTGCTTTGCAAAGCCCTTCATGGGCACGCAACTGACGGTGCACGTTGACCGCGTGGGCTATGGTCTTCCTGGCCAGACTCCTGCGCCTGTCAACGGGAAGTATGTCTCGCTTTACAGTTCGGGTTCAGGCGAGGGCTCGTTTGAGCTGACGAATCGTTTGGACTACAAGCTCACGGGCGACGGCACTCAGAGCGATGGCAATGCGGTGTTCGATTTCGCCGCTACGCATACGCTCAAGATCGTCAAGCAAACCCAGGATAGCTGGGCGAAGGGCAAGACGTTCCGCTTCAAGGTTTCCCGGGCCGGCATGGACGGCAACGCCTTGGAGGAGCGCACGGTTGAGGTAACGGTGTCATCGGATGCGCAGCTGAAGGACGGTTCCGCCTGGTACTCCGGCGCTATCGAGCTTGCGGTCCCGGCGGGTATCTACACCGTCGAGGAGGACTCAGCGTGGGCATGGCGCTACAGCAACCAAATCGGCGTCCCTGGCAAGCAGCCGGGCGATAAGGCGCAGGCGACTATCTCCGCTGCATCGAGCGCGAACGATGCCACGTTCACCTGCACGAACACGCGTGTGAACGACAAATGGATCGACGGCAGCAATCGTGCCCATAACGTTTGGAGCAACGGCAACGTAGCAAAGAAGGAGGATTAGCATGTCCAAGCGCAAGCGCATCATCGCCTTGCTGGTGGGGGTTATCCTCCTGGCCGGTACGGCAGGCACGTTGGCCTGGCTTTCGGTTACGGGCGTGCTGGTCAACCAGTTCGGCATCGGGTCGGTGACGCCATCGGTTCAGGAAACGCTCAACGGCAAAGTGAAAAGCGATGTCAAGGCGAAGAACACGGGTACCGCGCCCGCCTATATTCGTGCTGCAGTGGATATCTACTGGCAGGACCAGGATGGCGCACGCCTGTGGGATGAGCCGAAGGAGGAGCCGAAGGGTGAGGCGGATTACGAGATTGCGTGGAGCGTGGCTGATGCCTCGGGCGCGAACTCGGCTTATAACTGGGTTAAGGCGAGCGACGGGTTCTATTACTGGACGTCGCCCGTCGCTCCCGGCGCGGAAACCGGCGTGCTCATTAATAGGGTTACCGAGCTCAAGGCAACCGAAGGTCGCAATCTTGTCGTGGATATCTCCACTCAGGCGGTCCAGGCGACGCCCGATGAGGCCGTGCACGACGCATGGGGTTGCTCGGTCGAGAATGACGTGCTGGTGCCGCCGCATGGAGGTGCGTAAGTATGGCGTTCCCGATTCGTAAAGGTGTTGCGCGCTCCTTGCGTTGCATGGTCGCGGCCATTTTCTGCGTGGTCGCGCTCGCTGTTCCCGCCCGTGCGTTTGCCGATACTCCCGCGATTGCCTATGACGGAAATGCGCGTCAGCTGACGGTCTCGGGGGCGACGGACTCCTCGGGGGAGCCCGATCTGTTTTTGGCCTTTAAAGATCTGATGCCTGGCGATGTGCGTGATCAGCAGATAGAGATTCGTGCCACGGGCGTAAAGTCCCAGGTGCGCGTGTTTGTGCGTGCCGTTGTCGATCACGAGACGGCACGCCTGCTGTCGCCCATTACCCTAACGGCGTCGGCGGGCGATGGCTCTGCAGGTTGGCTCCAGACAGGAACACCGGGCAGCGCGTTCGCTTATCCCACGCAAATCGCCACGTTTACGAGCGATGGCAGCACGGTGCTTAATTTGCAGCTAAACGTTCCGACATCGGTGGGCAACGAGGTTGCCGACGCAAACAAGACCATTCGCTGGGAGATTACCGCCGAGGACGATGGCGAGAAGATTCCCGTGCAGTCTGCTGACAGCAAGAAGCCCGGCTTGCTTGGTCTGGCGGCAACGGGCGACAACACGCTCACGTTGCTTTTGGTGTTGCTGACACTTGCAATCATCGCATTTATAGCCGCACTTCTTTTGTCCCGGAGGGATAAGCGCTAGGTTCATCTTCTAAACGCAACGCCCTCCCGGGCGGCGGGCACGAAGTTCCCTGCTCTACAGTCCTGCGCAAGACGAAGGCCACATTAAGTGGCCTTCTTTGCGTGCGGAACTCGCGATGAACTTCGAGCCCGCCGCTCGGGAGGGCGCCCCTTTATTGACGGAAGGCCTAATAAGCGGATATTCCATGCCCGGATGTATTCAGAGTGGGACGGGCTTTCCGGATGGGCGGTGTTTCGGAAAGTGTGTCCCAGAATCGACGCTCAGAGTGGTCCCCACTTTCCGGTTGATGTCTTGTCCGGAAACTATGTCCCGGAATTAAGGCTTGGAATGGGATGCACTTTCCGGTTGAGAGCCTTAGCGGAAAGTGCGACCCGGAATTTACTCTTGAAGTGGGATGCGCTTTCCCAACAGGCCCTCAAGCGGAAACTGCGTCCCATTCCGAAGGCAGATTCCGGGACACACTTTCCGAATACAAAGAAGGCCACTTAATGTGGCCTTCAACTTATATATGTTCAGCGGATACCCCCATGACAAGCCGTGCTCCAACAACAAGGCGTCTGTCCGGGCGGAGGCATATAAGGTTCATCGCGAGTTCCGCACGCAAAGGAGGCCACTTAATGTGGCCTCCGTCTTGCGCAGGACTGTCCGAGCAGGGAACCTTATATGCCTCCGCCCGGACAGACGTTTCAGTTATGAGCGACCCGCTACTTGATCTTCGTCGTGCCCGGTGCCAGGTTGGGGTCGGTCTCGTTGGCCTCGGTCTGGAAGTGCTCGGTATACACGTTCTTGCCGTCGCGGAACATCTCGTAATACTGCATCTTGGCGTAATCCTCGCGCGCCTTGGTGGCGGCTGCGGCAGCGGCGTCGTCACCGGTGACGTTGGAGGAGAGCGCCCAGCGCAGGCTGGCGTCCTCGTAGCCGACCGAGTTGATGGCGGACAGCGACTTGCGCAGCGTCATGTGCGCCTTCTGGTAGTCGGACAGCGGTGCGCCGATCAACTGCATAAGCTGCGTGGACAGGTAGTTGGTGGACAAGTCGTCGACCTCGCTTGTCTGGTCGCAGCCGGCAACGTCGTAGTTGGCCCAGATGATGTAGTCGGTCTGCCACAGACGCTCCTGGTGCGTGGCGTCGTCCTCGTTGGTAAACCACTTGTCATTGAACTTGGACGGGAAGAACGGCTGATGGTCGCCCCAGAACACCACGACCACCTTGCGGTCGAGCTTGCTTAAGGCGTTAAGGAAGTAGCGCAGCGCCTGGTCGGACTGCTCGATGCACGAGACATACTCGTCGACATCGGAGAGCGTGCCGTCCTCGACGGTCTTGGCGTCCAGATCGGTCGTGTCGATGTTGAGGTGCATCTGCTTATCTGCCGGCAGCAGGCCCGTGTCGTAGCCCGAGTGGTTCTGCATGGTCACATCGAAGATGAACTGCGGGTCGGCGTTCTGGTCGAGCAGCTCCAGAATCTTGTCGTAGGTAGCCTGGTCGGTCACCATGCCGCGCAGGGTATCGGCGCCCTGGAAATCGTTGATGGACAGGAACTGGTCAAAGCCAAAGTCCTTATAGACGTTCTCGCGGTTCCAGTTGGTGGCGTGGTTGGGGTGCATGGCCGTGGTGGAATAGCCGAGCGATTTGAACTGCTCTGCCAGGTTCCCGGTCGTCTCCATGTTGTAGATGGTGTAGGGGTACACGCCCGAGCCAAGGTTGGCCATGGAGTTGCCGGTCATAAACTCAAACTCGGTATTGGCGGTGCCGCCGCCGTAGGCACTCACGTAGAGCTTGCCGCGGCTGAGGCAGTTGGACAGGTTCTTAAAGTACTGCGGGCCCTCGTAGCCGGCGCGCATGTTCTGGTAGATGGACAGGTCCGAGAAGGTCTCGTTCATGATGGCGATGACCGTGGGCTTCTCGCTGTCGAATTGCTCCTTTGCGGCGGCGCGCTCGTCGCTCTTGGCCGCGTCGGACTTGTCGTAGGCCTTGGCGTACTTTTTGAGCGTGGCCTTGGCATCGTCGACGGAGTAGTCGGCGGGTTTGGGCGGCTTGATGGACTGTGCTGCACTAATAAAGGCAGGCAGATAGCCCTCGCGCCAGTAGCTCTCGAGCGGACGCCAGGTGTAGACGGTGATGCCGAGGGTGTTGTAGTAGTCGATAAGCGTGACATGCGCGGTCACGCCGCCCAGGCACAGCACCGCCACGAGCAGGTTGATGAGCAGCATGCGCTTGGCGTTGACGGCACCCTTCTGACGGTGCGGTGCCACCAGGCCGGCGTACTCGCATAGCAGCATGGCGATGGCGGTAAAGCCCATGGACAGCACGCAGAACAACGAGATGGAGAAGGTGTAGCCGGTGCCGGCGACTGCGGCGGCGGTGGAGATGGCCGAAAGGTCGCCCGGCTGGATGGGCATGGATTTAAACGTGATGACGAAGAACTCGGCAATGCCTAGGACAAAGAGGGCAAAGGCCAGGACCGCGGGAGCTGCGCCGTGGCGCTGGAATAGGAAGAACAAGCCGACCATGAGCACGGTGATAATGGCCCATTCGAGCAGGATGCACAGGGGGTAGACCCAGGTAAAGTCGTGGTTGGACGAGACCTCCATGCCCAGCAGCGCAAAGACGCCGGCGAGCAGCAGGCACAGGACGGCGGCGACGAGCGGTTTGCCCACAAAGGCTCCGCGCAGGCGGGCGAGCTTGCCGGTGGGGACGGGGGCATCGGACCCGGCGAACGCAAAGACGCGCGGGGCGATGCGGTCGCGGGCGATGCTGGCCCAGGCGCATCCGGTAAGGATGGCATTGGTCAGGATGAGCATCACAAAGGCGAGCGGCTCGTTTTGGGCGACGAGGCCCACGGCGCCCCAAATGGTCAAAAAGACCTGGAACAGGCCGAAGGCGACGCTCCATCCAAGAGTGCCTTTGGCAACGGTGCCCGACTGTGCGCGAACGGCCTTGGCCTCGCGCAAGACAAGGTAGGCGGTCGCCGCAAGACCGACGAGCGAGATGGCGGCTGCGAACATGCTGAGACTCCTCACAAAATAAAACCTACGAAAGCGGGGGTTTACCCGATTGTTACCAAGATATGCGCTGCATTTGGTGACTGCGCACAACAACCAGCCATAATAACGCGCGTGCGTGGCGGTGTTGCGCAATGTAGCGGCGACCTGCGCGATAATGGACGGGAATTACACGGAAACGTAAAGGCTTCTTAAAGAAATGGCGAGGGTAGGGCGATGAGCGAGCAGGTTTGCAAGGCGGACATGGGCGGCGATGGAGCGGCGGTCGATACGTGCGGCTATCCGGTCGAGACTACGGGCAATGCGGTGCTGGACATCTTGGAGCACCGTTCCTCTACGCGTGCCTTCGCGCGTGATGACGACGGTTGCCCCGTGGCGGTGACCGACGAACAGCGGGCGGCGATTCTGCATGCGGCGAGTCGCGCACCGTCGGCGGGCGCCATGATGATGTATTCCATCGTGAGCATTCGCGAGCAGGCTACGCTGGACCGTCTGGCCGACCTGTGCGATCACCAGCCCATGATCGCCAAGGCGCCCTGGGCACTTATATTTGTGGTCGACTATGCCAAGTGGATCGATCTGTTTGAGCACGTGGGCTGCTTTGAGCCCGAGTTTGTAGAGCGTACGGGCAAGGCGCCCCGCCGCGCGCCGGGTTTGGGCGACTTTGCCATCGCGGCGCAGGATGCCGTAATCGCCGCGCAAAACGCCGTGATTGCCGCCGAGGCCCTGGGGCTGGGGAGCTGCTACATCGGTGACATCGTCGAGAATGCCGAGGAAGTTGCCGCGTTGCTGGACTTGCCGCCCTATACCATGCCGCTGTCGATGCTCATCATCGGCACGCCCCGTAAGGAGCGCCCGGCCATTGCGCATCCCGTAGTGAACCTGGTGCACGAGGAACGCTACTGCCGTGCGGATGCCGCGACCATGGACGCGCAGGTGGCCGAGATGGACGCGATGTTCCGTCCGCATGCCCGCGAGGTGGGGGAGCGCGTCGTGGATATCTACACCCGCAAGCACACGAGCCCCTTTATGGCCGAGATGAGCCGCTCCATGGAGTGGTGGTTCAAAAACTGGCTCGGCAAGTAACGAATGCGGTGATGTGACAAAGGGACAGTCCCTTTGTCACATTCCATATCGCCGAGGTGGCCTAAAGGCCGTATAAATGTTTATTTAGCTGGGAAAACAGTGCATTAAAACATGGGCCGATTGCCTATAATCCCTTCGAACATTAAAGTTGGGAGGAAACCGGCTTATGGAACAAAAGGCCAAGGAGGCAGCCTCGCACGCTGCGATTCCTGTGAGCATCTCGGCGATGCTCGTCACGCTGGGCGTGGTGTACGGCGACATCGGCACCAGCCCCATGTATGTAACTAAGGCGCTCGTTGCCGGCAACGGCGGCATCGGAAGCGTGACGGAGGAGTTCGTGCTCGGCGCGCTCTCTCTTGTCGTGTGGACGGTCACGCTGCTGACGACCGTCAAGTACGTGCTGATCTCGCTGCGCGCCGACAACCACGGCGAGGGCGGTATCTTTGCCCTGTACAGCCTGGTCAAGCGTTGCGGCAAGTGGCTTATCATCCCCGCCATGCTGGGTGGCGCCGCGCTGCTCGCCGACGGCATCCTGACGCCGGCTGTTACCGTTACCACGGCCATCGAGGGCCTGCGCACCATTCCGGCGGTCCACGCCGTGCTCGGGGATGACCAGGGCCGCGTTGTCGCCATCACGCTCGCCATCATCATTGCGCTCTTCTTGGTGCAGCGCATCGGCACGGCCAAGATCGGTCACGCCTTTGGCCCCATCATGACGCTGTGGTTCCTGTTCCTGGGCGGCACGGGTCTGTTCTTTGTCTTCCAGCACCCCGCCGTGCTGCTGTGCCTCAACCCGGTGCGCGGCATCGCCTTTTTGCTGAGCCCCAACAACCACGCGGGCATCATGATTCTGGGCAGCTGCTTCCTCGCCACCACCGGTGCCGAGGCGCTCTACTCCGACATGGGCCATGTGGGTCGCGGCAACATTTACGCCACCTGGCCGTTCGTTAAGTGCTGCTTGCTGCTGTCCTATATGGGCCAGGGCGCTTGGCTTATGAACAACGCTGCCAACCCCGAGCTCATGGGCATTGCCGACCTTAACCCGTTCTACCAGATGCTCGCCCCGGGCCTGCGTCCGTTTGCCGTCGGCCTTTCAACCATCGCGGCCATCATTGCCTCGCAGGCGCTCATTACCGGCGCGTTCTCGCTGGTGTCCGAGGCCAGTCGCCTGGACCTCATGCCGCACATGCAGGTCTTCTATCCGGCCGAGACCAAAGGCCAGCTCTACATCCCCATGGTCAACAACGTCATGCTTGTCGGCTGCGTCATCGTGGTGCTGCTGTTCCAGAACTCGGCTCATATGGAAGCCGCCTACGGCCTTGCCATTACGCTGACTATGATGTGCACCACGCTGCTGCTCTTCTTCTACCTGCACGAGGAGCGCAAGCTCAAGGTTGCTCCGTGGATCTTCGCGGCCTTCTTCCTTTTGCTCGAAGGCTTCTTCTTCGTGAGCTCACTCACCAAGTTCTTCCACGGCGGCTACTTCACCATCCTCATGGCTGCACTCATCATGGGCATTATGGTGTGCTGGTACAACGGCACGGCGGTCGAACAGCGCCAGTTTACGCTGCTGCCGCTGCGCAGCTATCTGCCGCAGCTCAAGCGCCTGCGCGACGACGACCGTTACGAGCGCATGAGCGACAACATCGTGTACCTGACCAAGGACACCCATACCGACTACATCGACCGCGACATTGTCTACTCGATCTTGGACAAGCATCCCAAGCGCGCTCGCGCCTGGTGGTTCGTGAACGTCGAGACCATGGACGAGCCGCATACCTTTGCCTATTCGGTCGAGACGTTCGGCACCGACTACGTGTTCCGCGTGCATCTGTACCTGGGCTACAAGATTAACCAACGCGTCAATGCCTACCTGCGCCAAGTTGTTCAGGACCTGGCTGCCAGCGGCGAGCTGCCGTCGCAGACGCACGACTACTCGGTCTATAAGGATCCGGGCAACATTGGCACGTTCAAGTTCGTCATGATCCGCAAGCTGCTGGCGCCCGAAAGCGACGTGGAGCCGAGCGAGCGCACGGCCATCACGCTCAAGTACATCATCCGCCGCGCCGCCGGCACGCCCGCGCGCTGGTACGGCCTGGAGAACTCCAACGTGAGCTTTGAGTACGTGCCGCTGTTCACCAAGTTTAAGGCCGTGAGCAAGATGCAGCGCCTTGCCCCCAACGAGCGCCCGTAGCCGACGGAGACTACACGGAGTTGGTTATCGATGAGCAAAACTAAAGCCGGGGAGGTAAACATGGATGCAAGGACACTTGACGTTCGTGAGGCGCGCGTCGACGCCGCCGAAGATCGGTTCTTTACGAATCGGGCCAACATGGACATGGTCGATCGCGTGATTTCGATCGTGGCATTGGTATTTGGAGCGGTGTGCGTGTGCGCCCTGCTCGCGCACGTGCTGTTTGTCTAACGACCGCAGGCTGTAAAGGCTATACACTTGGAACCACCACAAGGGGAAACCACCACAAAGGTGCCTGTCCCCTTTGTGGTGGTTTTTGTTTTTGAGAGAGGGGCGGGGCGCTGATGGACGTCCATGCGGACGGCGATATTGCCGAGAACTTTTGGTGGCGGCGCACGACGCTGACGCGTCGCAGCCCTCTGTATGACGCCTGCGTATCGGCGGGGCTGCTGGTCGCGGCGACGATTGCGGGCGCGCTGCTCGACCATCCGGGTCTCGCGCCGAGCATCATGATCGTCTATGTGTTCGCCGTGCAGCTGTGCGCGTTCTTTACCTGGAGCCGCCTGTATTGCTTGCTGAGCTCGGCTGCCGCCGTGGCGCTCTACAACTTCTTGTTTGTTGACCCGCGCTACTCGCTGTCGTTTATCGACCGTGTTTATCCCGGCATGTTCTTCATCATGTTTGCGGTCTCGCTTGTGTCGAGTTCGATCGCGTTGGCCCTGCGCCGCGCCTTGGCGCAGGCCGCCGCCAGCGACCGCCGCACGCAGATGGTGCTCGAGACCAACCGCATGCTGCAGCGCTGTGCCGATCAGCAGCAGATTGTGCACGCCATGGCAACGCAGCTGGCGCGTCTTTCGGGCTGCCCGGTCGTGTGGTACAGCGATGATGCCGATGATGATGACCTGCTGCCGCGCGCGACGTATACGGCCGTGGGCGATGCCGTGCCGGTGCACGAGCTGGCATCGCAGATGCCGCAGCGGCTCTCGGCGTCCGCCTATGTGGGAACACCGCTCGATGCCACCTATGGCGGCTCGGCGTTCTTTGGCATCTACTTGACCGTACGTTCGGGCGACACCATGGTGCGCGCGGGCGACCCCGCCTCGGTTGTGGGCGTGCTGGCTATCGTTGCCGAGCCCGACGTGCTGACGCACGAGGAGCGGACACTTGCCGATGCCATCGTGAGCGAAGGCGAGCTGGCACTCGATCGCGCCCGCGCCATGGAGGCCCGCGAAGAGGCGGCGGTGCTTGCCAAAAACGAGCAGTTGCGCGCTAACCTGCTGCGCTCCATTTCGCACGATCTGCGCACGCCGCTTACCAGCATTTCGGGCAATGCCGACGTACTGCTCGACCAGGGCTCGACCGGCACCGCCGAGCTCGACGACCAGACGCGCCGCGGCATGCTCCTGTCCATTCGTTCGGACGCGCAATGGCTCAACGCCACCGTCGAGAACCTGCTTGCCATCACCAAGCTCGAGGGCGGCGGTATGCATCTGGCGACTACGCTCGAGCTCATGGACGATATCGTCGAGGAGGCGCTGCGCCACGTAAGTCCGGCCGTGCGCGAGCACGACCTTAAGGTGGTGGCGTGCGATGAGCCGGCGCTCGTTAACGTCGACGCGCGTCTGATGGTACAGCTCGTGGTGAATCTGGTGAACAACGCCATCACGTATACGCCCGCGGGTTCGCATATCGTGATTTCGATTGGCGTCGACGATGGGCACGTGACGTGCTCGGTGGCCGATGACGGGCCGGGCATTGCGCCCGAGGACCGCGAGCGAATCTTTGAATCGTTCTACACCGCCAACCACGGTCTTGCCGACAGCCATCGCAGCGTGGGCCTGGGTCTTTCGCTCTGCCGCTCCATTGCGTTGGCGCATGGCGGTAGCATAGAGGTTGCCGCGGCGGACCCGCACGGCTCGGTCTTTACGATTGAGCTTCCCGTCGCCGATGTTTCGTTTGATAAGGAGTAGCGCCGTGCCGAACTCTGCCGTAAAACCGCTCATCTTGGTCGTTGAGGACGACCCCGCCGTTCGCAATCTTATTGTTGCCGCGCTCGAGGCGCACGGCTTGCGTCATATGGCTGTGGAGACCGCCCATGCCGCCATCGCCGCCGCCTCGTCGCAGGCGCCGAGCATAGTACTGCTCGATCTGGGCCTGCCCGATATGGACGGCGTCAAGGTGGTGGAGTCGGTGCGCGCGTGGTCGGGCATGCCGATTATCGTGGTATCGGCGCGTAGCGAGGATGCGGACAAGATTCGCGCACTCGATGCCGGCGCCGATGACTACCTGACTAAGCCGTTTTCGGTCGAGGAGCTGCTCGCGCGCATTCGCACGACGCTCAGGCGCCTTTCGTATGCGCAGACGGGCGGCGTTGTCTCCGAGGGCTCGTTCGATACCGGTGAGCTGCATATCGATTTTGATGCCGGCATCGCCACGATGGATGGCGAGGAACTGCATCTGACGCCGATCGAGTACAAGCTCTTGTGCCTGCTGGCACACAACGCCGACAAGGTGCTGACGCACCAGTTTATCCTGCACGAGATTTGGGGCACGGCGACCAAGAGCGACCTGGCGAGCCTGCGTGTCTTTATGGGCACGCTGCGCAAGAAGATCGAGTCCGACCCCGCGCATCCGCGCTATATCCAGACGCACGTGGGTATTGGTTACCGATTGGTCATCCAGGGATAGGTCGGCATCCGCCATCCCAATATGAGTTGCGGTGAAATACGGTCTAAATTTACCTAATTCCAGGCAAAACAGTCCGTATTCCACCGCAACTTTGTTATCTGCCCTTGGGCTTGCTGGCGTAGAACTTCTTCTTTTTGGGCTTGCCGGCGGGGGAGGATTTGCCGGCAAAGTTGGACTTGCCGTTGCCGGTCTGCGCGTGCGCGGGTACTGCCGCACGGGGCTTGCGGGCCTCGGGGTTATGCAGTTCCTCGACGCGCTCGGCAATTTCCTCGGCGCTAAAGCCGACCTCGGCCATGGCGTCCTCGATGGGCAGGCGGCGCACGATATAGCAGTGGTGCACCTTCTGGTTGCGCGCGAAGTCCTCGGGGATGGTCTGTGCCGTAATGTCCTGTAGCACTACGCCCGCGCGGGCGAGCTTGCGCGTCTCGGGGCGGAAGCCGCGCAGGTTGCAGCTAAAGATGGCGTGGCCGCCCTGCGCGAGCAGGCGCGATACGCCAGCCAAAAGCTCAACATGGTCGCGCTGGACATCCCAGGTACGGCGGCCCATCTTGGACGAGTTCGAGAACGTGGGCGGGTCGACAAAAATCAGGTCCCAGCGGTTGCGCGTCTGGCGCTGGTCGCGAATCCAGGCGAGCACGTCGTCGCGCACAAAATGATGCTGCGGTCCCACAAAGCCGTTCTGGCGCATGTTGCGCTCGGCCCAGTCCAGATAGGTGTTGGAGAGGTCGACCGTCACGGTCTCCTCGACGCCGCCATCGGCCGCATAGCAGGTGGCGGTGCCGGTGTAGGCAAACAGGTTGAGGAAGCGGCGCGCCTGCTTGGCGTGCTCGCGCACTAGGTTGCGGGTGACGCGGTGGTCCAGGAAGATGCCCACATCCAGGTAGTCGTCAAAGTTGACGGCAAAGGTAAGGCCGCCCTCTTCGATGAGCGGCAGACGGCGGCGTGCGATATTGGCGCGCTCGCCCGATGCGCCCTTGCCGGCGCCCTGTTTGCCGTACTGCGAGCCGCCGCGCGAACGCATGCGGGCCTTGGCGTGCACATGCTCGGCCGGAACATCAAGGATACGCGGCGCGATGGCCAGAATGTCGAGCATACGGGCCTGGGCCAGCGCGGGGTCGATGGTCTTAGGCGCGGCGTACTCGGCGATGACGAGCCAGCGGCCCGGCGTCTGCGGGCAGCCCTCGTACAGGTCAATGGCGGCGGAGTAGTCGGGCAGGTCGGCATCGTAGACGCGGTAGCAGCTCACGCCCTCGCGCTTTGCCCACTTGCGACGCAGGCGTGCATTCTTGCGCAGGCGGTTGGCGAACTGCTCGGACTCGGGGATGCCCCGCACATGATTGCTGATAATGAGCATTGGCACCTTCAGCGCCTCTTCCTT
>URUI01000031.1 GCA_900551015.1 uncultured Collinsella sp. | reverse complement strand
TTCGGTCGCACGGAGAGCATTTCCCAGTTGACAAAACTATAGGAACACCCCCCTGTTCAGATGCTGTGAGGATGTTGACAGATTCTTTGCCGCAAGATTAGACTCACCGATTAAACGTACTGTATCGTTTAGATAAACAAGCTGTGTCTCACCGATGAAAGGAGATGCCATGACACCGATCGCTCCGCTCAAGATGCTCGTCGCGCCCGCCGCCAAGGCCATCACCCGACTCGGTTCTTCCATGACCTACGACGATGTCCCCTGCGCCGTTGAGGCGCGTTCGGACAGCTGCCCCTACCTGGGCCACGTCCCCTACTTTGCGCCTAAGCTCGTTTCCGATCCCGAGCACCGCGAACAGTAATCCAAGATGCACCAAGCGCCGCGTAACTCGCGGCGCTTACTGTTTTGGTGCAAAGTAACCTGACCCCCGTGCACCAACGCCGGGATTGTCGACGCTTCGGCCGCGGCGCGATATGAGGCGCGAAACCTCGCCCAGCAACACGCCGATCACCACACCCATGAGAATGGGCAACTTTGCCATTTCGGCGGGCGAGCTGTTGAGCGGCACAATCGTAGCGACAATCGAAAGCACGAGCTCTATCACGGGAATCGCGAGCGCTACCACGAGCACCTTACCCTCGAAGGGTGCGCGGAACACACGCGGGCGACCGTCGCATTTGCGCAGACGCCAAAACGCCGGGAACATCGGGATATAGCTCATAAGCAAGAAGACGACGTTCATCGAGAAGAAAACCCAAAAGACATCGGAGCCCTCGCCCAGCGGAATCTGGAGCAGTAGCACCATACTTGCAAAACAACCGTTAATGAGCGCCGAGCCGTTGGGCATGCCGGTCTTTTTGGACACCAACGCAAAGGGACGCGGCATGTTGCCATGGCGCGCGGCATAGCTCGCTACGTTGTTGACGCCAAAGCTCCAGCAGATCATATTGGCGAACAGCGTCACCAAAAAGGCCACGCCCACGACCATCGTCAGCGGGTGGGTGCGCCCCACCATAGCGGCGACTGCGTCCACAATGCCCGAATCGAGTGAAAGCTGCTCGGTGGGAACCGCGGCTCCAATGCCGATGCCGCAAATGATGTAAATTGCCGCAATGGCCACGCCGCCGGCAATAACCGCCTTGGGGATATCACGCGACGGGTTCTTCATCGTGCTGGCAAAGGTCGCGACCACTTCGAAGCCCATAAAGTTGAACAGGATAATCGATAGGTACGTCAACGAATTGGTGTCGCCCAGATCTGGAATGAAGGTCTTAAACGACATGTCGTTGGCAAAGCCGTTATTGCAGGCAAACCAAATGCCGACGATTCCCACCACAGCGGTAATGAGCACCTTGATGACGGCGCCGCCGTCCATGACCCAATCTGCCTCGGCCACCGGCTGCATTGCCATGACCGTGACGCCCCACACAAAGGCAATCTCGATGGCGATTCGGATCCCGAGTGAAAACTCGATACCCCACACCGCATTAATGACACTGGGGAACATGCAGGCGATACTTGCCACCCACAGCGGAAAGTTAACCCAGTAGCACCAAGAGCAACGGGCGCCCCAACGGTCGCCCAGGCCCAAGCGAACCCAATCGTACAGGCCGCCCTCGGAATCAAACGCCGTACCCAGCTCGGCCACCACCAGACCATAGGGAAGCAAAAACGTAATGATAAGGAAGATCCACCAGAAGAACTGCACGTTGCCCATGGCAGATGCCGGAGCCGCCGCCTCGATGGTAAACACGACGCAGATAACCGAAAGGATAACCTCGATCAGGGAGAACTTTTTACCTGCCATGGCATGCTCCCCCCACGGCAAAAAGGATGGCATCTGTACCGAAGGCGCAGCCCAAGGTAGGGTTGCAGGCCGCGTCACCGGTACAGGTGCCATCCCAAAGAGAGGAGAGGATGCAGTTGTTGGACCAACGCTCGCGGAACAGGCGCGTGTAGATAACGATACGCTGGTACATAGATACTCCGATCAAAACGGCCGCGTTCGCGACCGGAAACTTTCGGCAATTGAAGACGCGTCTGACCTGGGAAATTCAAGCGAACAATTGGCCTAACCCGCAAAAATCCCAGGCCAGACGCGTACTCAATCAAAGAAAAGGGCACTCCGATGTGGAGGCAACGGAGTGCCCAAAGAAAACCCAACCGACCAAGACATCAAGCAAATCAACCATCAATGCCCCAAGATGGTCCGATTCACCGACCGTCCGATTGATCGGCTGGGTTTTCGAGGTGCCCCAGGTCGCCGCGAAAGAGGAGCGAAGCGTACTTTGGTACGCGAGCGACGGTTTGAGCGGCGAGATGGGGTGCCTCGGAAAGCCAGACGTTTACTCGGCGTGCTCAGGTGCGCCAGATTGGCGCGAACGAGGAGCGTAGCGTACTGACGCTACGTAAGCGACGAGTGAACGCCAAGGTGGCGTGCCTGAGTTACGCCGACGGCTCCTGCTGCGTAATGCAGTGGATGTTTCCGCCGCCGAAGACGACCTGCTCGGACTGAACGCCGACGCACTTGTAGACGCCCTCGCCCCAGACCTCGTCATAGATCTTCTGGAGCGTGTCAACGGCCAGCTGGTCGTTCTCGTCGCCGTACTGCGGGACGATAACGCCGTGGTTGGTGACCAGGTAGTTCATGTAGGAGGCGATCAGCGGCTCGTCGGGAACGCGCGGCTCGGCGTTCTCGTCGGCGTCGATGGTGTCGCAGGAAGCCTGGTCCATGAACAGCGGGTTCACGGGCATGCAGAGCTTGTAGACCTTCATCTTGCGGCCCTTGGCGTCAACGGCGTTGGAGAGGGTCTCGTAGGCAGCGTGGCACTGCTCGTAGAACGGATACTCGGGATCGTCGGTCCAAATGCAGGCCATGACGCCCGGCGCGATGAACGTGGCGACGTCGTCGATGTGGCCGTTGGTCTCCTCGGGGTCGATGCCCTCCTTGACCCAGATGACCTTCTCGACACCCAGGTAATCCTTGAGGTGCTCGTCCATGTAGGCGCGAAGCTCCTCGCTCCAGGGCTCAAACTTCTTGCGGTACTTGGGCCAGATGGACTCGGGATCCTCTTCCTCCTCCAGAACCGCAGAGCAGGTGCGGCCCGGGGAAAGCAGGCACTGGTCGGTCACGACAAGGGTGCCCTCGCCGTCGACGGTGATGGAGCCGCCCTCGAGGATCATGTCGTCGGGACGATAGCGGCGGCAGCCGGAGAGCTCAGCCATCTTGAGGGCGATCTGCTCGTCCTTGTCCCACGGGAAGTACAGGCCGTCGACGAGGCCGCCGTAGGCGTTGAAGTGCCAGTGGTTGGCGCGCTTCTCGCCCTTGCCGTTGATGACGTAGGTGGCGGCAGTGTCGCGGAACCAGGCGTCGTCGGTGGTCATCTCGATGACGGTGACGTTCTCGTCGTTCTCGAAGACGGCCTTGCAGTTGGCGTAGTCGACCTGGTTGGCGCACATATAGACCGGGGTGAACTCGGAGATGGCGCGGGCGATGGCGGCATACTGCTTCTGGGCCGGCTTGGCGCCGTGGGCCCAGGTGTCGGTGCGGTGGGGCCAGCCCATCCACACGCGATCCTGCGGGGCGAACTCGGCGGGCATGAAGAAGCCGTCGGCCTTGGGGGTGGACTCGGACTCGGTGATCGTACGCATAAGATTTCCTCCAAATCGAACGATCGCTTGCTGCGGGCGGGTTACCCGCAGCCTAAAACCAAGAGATGGTAGGCGCCCGTTCCCCGGCAAAGGTCGGGGCGCCCGGTGCCGGTTTTCACGGAATCGCACCGGCAAGCGACGACGTAACCAAGTGCGCGGAGACAAAACGCACGAAGGATACGGAAGAGAGATTGGGGTGGGCGGTGGTTACCGGAGCTATCGCTCACACCCACCCCGGGGGAATGGTTATCAAAACTGTCGCTTGGGCACGCCTCCGAAGAGGCTAGAGTGCCCGGAGTCGGGAGCGACAAGCCCGACGAAGCGCGCGTTGGTACACGAGGAGAGTTGGAGCCCCAGGACCGGGTGCTCTAGTTCTCCTCGGCCTCGGCGGCCTCCTCAGCGAGACGCTGGGCTGCGAGCTCAGGGGTCAGACCCTTGTACTCGGTCTCGCGGCCCTTAGCGCTGACGACGCGGACGACCTCGCCGATGAGCACGAGCACGATGAAGATAACGATCATCGGGAGCTTGTCGCCAATCTCGGCGGCGGAGAACGGCACCAGCGTTGCGACGATGGCCAGGACCAGCTCGATGCAGGGGATAGCCAGCATGACCTTCATCATGGCGCCCTTAAACGGGAACGTGAAGATGCGCTCGCGGTTGGGGTCGTTCTTACGAAGGTTGAGGAACGCCGGGAACATCGGGATATAGGTGAGCAGCAGGAAGACGACGGAGGTGCCGAAGAGCATCCAGAAAACACCGTTGGAGATGGCGTCGATGGGAACCAGCTGCAGGCACAGCACCAGGGAGGCAACGATGGCGTTGACCAGGTTGGCGCCGTTGGGCATATCGTCATCCGAGATCATCGAGGCGAAGACCTTGGGCATGTTGCCGTGCTCGGCGGCGTAGCGAGCGACGGAGTTAACGCCGAAGGACCAGGCGGCCATGTTGGCGAACAGGGTGATCAGGAAGGCGATGCAGATGACCTTAAAGATCATGGAGTCGCCCACCATGGTCTGGACTGCGACGATCATGCCGTAGTCGGGGTCGATGGAATCGGCCGGCACAGCAGCGCCGATGCCAAAGCCAGCGAACAGGTAGATCACGGCGATGGACAGGCCACCGACGATGATAGCCTTGGGGATATCGCGAGCGGGATCGGCCATGTCGTCGGTCATGGTGCAGATGACCTCGAAGCCCATGAAGTTAAAGATGATGATCGACAGGTAGCCGAGAGCGTTGGTGTTGGTGAGCTCGGGCAGGAAGGTGGCAGCGGACATGTCGTTCGCAAAACCGTTCTCCATGGCATACCAAATGCCCAAAGCGCCAACGATAACGGCGACGGCGACCTTGATGATGGCGCCACCGTTAAGGACCCACTCGGAGTCGGCCGCCTTGGAGCGGCCCATGAGGTAGACGATCCACACAAAGGCAAGATCGATACCCATCTTGGCGATCAAGTTGAACTCGACGCCAAAGACCATGCCCAAAATGTCGGGGAACATGGTAGCCAGCGAGGCGATCCACAGCGGGTAGTTGACCCAGTAGTAGTACGAGATGCGGGCGCCCCATTTGTCGCCCAGGCCATCGCGTACCCAGTCGTAAATGCCGCCCTCGCCGTCATAGGTGGTACCGAGCTCGGCGACAACCATGCCGTAGGGAAGCAGGAAGGTCAGGATCAGGAAGATCCACCAGAAGAACTGCTGGTTGCCAATGGCAGCAGCAGGAGCGGCGGCCTCGCAAACGAAGACGACGCAGATGATGGTCGAAATGACCGTCAAGAAGGAAAGCTTTTTCTTTCCGTCGCTCATGATGAGCTCCTTCGCTCAGTCTTGGACAGATCCGAGGCCCTAAGGTATTAAGGCAATTGCTTGGGCCTCGGTGAGCGGGCGACAGGAGACGAGCATCCGCCGCCCGCAAACGTGCTTTTAGAAGCCTTGAGGCTTAGAGCTGCTCGAGAGCCTCGAGAGCGGCGTGGAGCTCAGCCTTGGCGGAGTACTCGACACCCTCGTCGTTGAGCGGGGTGCGCTTGCCCAGGGCGGCAAGGAGAGCACGGATGGAGTGCTTGCGGTTCTCGGCCTCGACCCAGCACAGGGAGCGCTCGGGATCGTCCATGACTTCGTCGACGACCTCCTCGTTGCGGGTGGCCGGCAGGCAGTGCATGAACTTGGAGTTGGGGCCGGCAAAGTTCATCATGTCCATGGTGACCTGATACTTGGGATAGAACACGTCCATGTAGTTCTCGCCCGAGACCTCCTCGTCGTACAGGCCATACCACACGTCGGTGTAGATGAAGTCGGCGCCCTTGATGCACTCGATGTCGTCGGAGATGACGACAGAGCCGCCGGAGACCTTGCAGTTCTCCTCGGCGATGGCCATCATCTGCTTGCCGAACTCGGCGCGCTCCTCGACGGTGCCAACGTGCAGGCCGCCGTCGGGGATCTGGTGGCCCTTAGGTCCAAACTGGACAAACTTCATGCCGACCTTGGAGGCGATGAACATGAGGGAGACGCAGACCTGGGTGGCGTCACCGATGAAGGCCAGGGTGCAGTCCTCGATCTTCTTGCCCTCGGGGAGGTTCTCGAGCATGGTCATGAGGTCGCCCATCTCCTGCGTGGGATGGTTGAACTCGGACATGCCGTTGATGACGGGCACAGCGGAGCCCTCGGCGAGGCCGACGACGTCCTTGTGACGGTCAACGCGAGCCATCATGATGTCGAGCAGCGAGCCCATAACGCGAGCGGTGTCGCCCAGGGACTCGTGACCGCCGAGCTGGATGGTGCCAGGGCCATAGAACTGAGCATGGCCGCCGAGGTCGGTCATAGCGGTCTCGAAGGAAAGACGAGTGCGGGTGGAGACCTGCTGGAAGATCATGCCAAGGCTCTTGTTGCGGAGCAGGTGCGGATAATAACCGTCAACCTTGATGGCCTTCTTCATTGCTAGGCCAAGATCCTCGATAGCCAGGATCTGCTCTTTGGTAAAGTCGTTGGTGTCGATGAAATCCTTAGGCAGTGCCATGTCGATTTCCTTTCCGCCGGTCTTGCCGACTATTACTATGAGGCGCTCGAACATCACGCCTCGTGTTGACAAGACCATCATTCACCCGTATGCAATTTTTACCTAGTTTATTCGGGATTAAAGACCGTTCACGGAGTTACACCCCCTCTAAACCAATATAAACCCGCAGGTCAAGAGTTTACAGGGGGTTTACCATCTAGAACCGCGAACGGTATACGGCTATGCTGTATCTCGGCGCCTAATCCGCAATGAAACGAAGGGTTGAGACGTCTATATCCCACAAGGTATACAGAACTCGGCCATAGAATAAATGAGATGGGACGGTGACAGATGAACACCCTGATGTTCTTCTATACCCTAGCGATACTCGTGATCTGTATTGTGACGGCGGTGCTCTCGCTTGCCGCCTATGCCTCGTCCCGTCGACGCTTCTTTATCTATGGCAGCGGCGTATTTATCTGCTATGCCATCGAGATGACCGAGATTTTCTTTTTTGAATACACGCTGCAAAACCAGAGTTTTCCAGCCAGCGACTATTACTCAATTACCATGCCTGTGTTGCGGACCTTTGTGGCGACCGCTTCGCAGGCTTTTATTTGGCTCATTGCCATGGATTTGCTCGACAAGCATTCAAAAAAGCAGTTTGTCATTCCCGTCGCAACGTTCTTGCTGAGCGAGCTGCTGATTATCGTCGCTGTCCCCTACGGCCCCATTCATCAATGGCTCTACTACACGATGCGTCAGGTATTCCTTGTTTTCGTGGGGCTATATATCTTTTGGACGGCACGCAAGAGCACACAAGTCGAGCTGAAGGCACGCGTTAACAACCAACGAAAGCACCTGATTATCGGCGCTATTCTGGTCGGTTGCATCGTTGCCGAGGATTTCTACAACATTCTGATTGTCCCCATGAGTCTGGCGCCCTCTTGGCTGCAACTATATCTGTCCGAGCGCAACTTTAGCGAAAACATCTTTGCCTGCTACTTTGCGATTCTGCTGATCATCTACTCCTACCACGTGCTTTCAATCCGCATGCAGGAGGCGCCCGAGGAAAAGAACGTCAGCGATCTTGACCGACACATCGAAGAGCAGATGCCCTTCTATCGCAACGCCTACAAGCTCTCCAACCGTGAGACCGAAGTTATGCGTCTGGTCGTACTGGGCAAATCGAACCAAGAGATCGCTGACGAGCTATTCCTTGCCGTGGGCACCGTCAAGACCCACATCCACAACATCCTGGTCAAAACCGAACAGCAAAACCGCACGACGCTCATCCTCCACTTTTGGAAGCGATAACCTACCAAAAAGGGACAGGTTTATTTTGGCAGGTTTTATCTGGGCAAACGTGAAGGCCGTCGCGAGGGAACTGCTTTCCCTCGCGACGGCCTTCTAACAGCGAAAACCAAGTGAGTAGGCTTTTTGCAGAAGGCCGAGCACGCCCCAAATCGACACAGCTCTGACCTGCGGTTTTATTGGGCACTTGTCGCGGTGTGCTCGGTATATCCAAATAAGTCTACTCACTTGTATCTGAGACGCACCAGGTTGGCAAAAACCGCCGCGAAAGGGCCCCTGGTCCCTTCGCGGCGGTTATTCGCTCTGATTTTGCGACGGTTTTGCCCGCTTGTTACTCGCTGTAGCGGGTGGCGATGGCAGCTTGTACCATGCCGGCGCTCATGAGGTACGTTACCAGGAAGTAGCCACCATAGGCCGCCAGGAAAATCGCGCAGGTGAGGCCCACGGTGCCGGCGATGCTCATATCACCGAATACGCTCACCAGCTCGATGATCACCTTGAGCGCCACAAAGGAGTGCGCCAAGCCCACTGCCAGCGGGAACAGGAAGAACACCGCTTGCTGCGCCATCACCGAATGCCGGATCTGGCGGTCGTCACAGCCGATCTGCGCCAGCACACGATAGCTGCGGCTGCCGTCGGCCACATTGGAGAGCTGCTGGATCGATAGGATTGCCGCGCACGCAACGACCAGCACAAAGCCAATGTAGATGGCCAGATAGCTAATCATGCCGTTCATCTGCGCTGCTTGCGTGTACATCTCGGAACGCGTGATGAAGACTCCCCACGACCCCGGCTCCTTGCCGTCAACGAGCAGATTGTCGAGCAAGGTGTATTTAATGCTCTCGTCTGCCTCGGTCGTATCCATACCCTGTTTGTAATTAACGAGCAGATTACTGGAATACGGTTGCAGATTAAGCTGGGACAGCAGCTCATCGGCTACGACCACGGTACCGGGATTGCTGCCCATCGCCGAGTTGGCGATGGCCGCCGTGTCCTCGTCCGACTTATCGGTTGCGGGCTTGAGCGTATGCCCGCCCAAGGTTAGGGCATGGCCACCAGCCATATACTTGGTGTACAGGTCGCCCAGCTCACCGCCCATATCGCACGTGAGCAGATACTGGTCGCGGCCAATGCTCACCGGCTCCTCGCCCATCATCTGGCGCAGTTTGTTGTACTGGCTCGCCGGCGTCACATACAGACCCATCGCATCGGCGTTGCTTCCCTCGAGCGCCTTGGGAAGCTTTTCACCCATGGCCTTGCACATCTCACCCGCCACCACCGAGGGGCCCGAGCCGCCAAGCGGGTAACTCAGATACGAATCGATCTGCACATGCTCACCGGCAACATCGGCGATATTGACCTTCTTGCCGGTCTCGTCGTTGTTGTCCGCCGACTTGCCCTTAATACCGTCTGCAACGTTATCGGGATCTTTACGATCGCCATGCCATGCAGCGTACAAATCGACCGTTGCATCGGCCAGCACCATGCGATCGGCCTCAGACGGATTGACATACTCCTTGTAGTAGTCGAGCGTTTCGGGCGTGTAATAGACATACGTCTGAGACACGTCAACAGGGTTATAGCGCTCCAGGTTTTCGTTCATCACATTGGCAATAGACATACCGCACGTCACCGAGGTGATGGCCAAAAACAGGATCATCGCGATGACGCCCATCGAAAAGCACACCGTATTGACCTTGGCCGAAAGCTGGCGCACGGTAAACATGTTGAGGCCGCGCCAGTACACGCCGCGCAGGCTCTGCAGCAGCTTGATGAGCATGCCCGAGAGTCCCCAGAACAGCGCAAAGGTACCCACTGTAACCATAGCGGTCGTAATGCCAAACTGGCTCATGGCCTCTTGCAGCTTGCTGTCCGTCGCGGTTAGCGGGAACCCATCACGTAGGAGACGGTAATAGGCCACGCCCACAAGCACCACGCCCACGGCAAAGATGGCAATCGCGATCCAGGGGTTGCGCGTCTTGATGCTCTCGTTGCGACGCTCGGCACCCATAAGCTCGATGAGTTTGGTACGGCGCACGGCGCGAAGGTTCAGCAGCAGCGTGAGCACAAACATTACGAGCATGCAGACAAGGGTCAGGTTGAACGCATGCACCGAGAAAAAGAAGTGGAAATTGGCGATCTGTGTCTTAAAGAGCGAGGCCGTAAAGAACGTCATGAGCTGGGAGAGTCCCACGCCCAGCACAATACCGGCGACAAAGGCCACGACCGATACTATCACGGTCTCGAGCACCATGATCGTGGCGACGCGCCCGCGCCCCATGCCGAGCACCTGGTACAGGCCAAACTCCTTTTTGCGGCGTTTCATGATGAAGTTATTGGCATACACCATCAAAAAGGCCATGACACCGGCCAAAAAGTACGTCAGGTAGCCGAGCATGCTGCCCATAACCTGTGCCAAGCCCTCTTCATCGATTCCGGCGATGTCGACCTGCATCGAGATGGTGTTAAAGGCATAGAAGACCGTGACGCCCAGGGTGAGCGTCAAAAGGTAGACGAGGTAGTCGCGGCCGGCGCGGCGGACGTTGCCCCAAGCGAGTTTACAGAGCATCGGAGCCCTCACCGCCCATCATGGCAACGACCTCCATAATGCGGTCGAAGAACTCTCGGCGGTCGGTGTCGCCGCGGCGCAGCTCGGTGAAGATCTTGCCGTCGCGGATAAATAGCACACGGCTCGTGTAGCTGGCGGCAAAGCTGTCGTGCGTGACCATGAGCACGGTGGCGCGTAGGCGGCGGTTAAGGGCCTCCAGGCTCTCGAGCAGCAGACGAGCGCTCTTGGAATCGAGGGCGCCGGTGGGTTCGTCGGCCATGATCATTGTGGGGTCGGTGACGAGTGCGCGAGCCGCGGCAACGCGCTGCTGCTGACCGCCGGACATCTGGTAGGGATACTTATCGAGCACCTGACTGATAGACAGACGCGCAGCCACATCCTGCACGCGGGTCGAGATCTCTGCCGAGTTTGTGCGGGCGATGGTGAGCGGCAGGGCGATGTTCTCGCGCGCCGTGAGCGTATCGAGCAGGTTGGAGTCCTGGAAGATAAAGCCCAGCTCCTCGCGGCGGAACTGCGAGAGCTTGGCCTGCTTCATGCGTGTAACGTCCTGCCCGTTGATGCGGATGGCGCCGCTCGTGGCGTTATCGATGGTCGAGACGCAGTTGAGCAACGTCGACTTGCCCGAGCCCGAGGCACCCATGATGCCAACAAATTCGCCGCGGTTGACGGTAAAGCTGACGTCGTTGAGCGCGCGGGTCACGTTGCCCAGCGCTCCATATACCTTTTCGAGATGCGCGACCTCCAGTACCGGGGTCGCCATGTGCGTGGTTTGCATACCGAGTCCTTTCTTGCGATTAGTCTACGGCATCTATAGTCGCAAGAAGCCGAGTCGGCTACCATCGATATGACTTACGCTTGCCTTACCGTTGTGTAAGGTACGGATAGCTAGCCTGTCACGTGTTGATGTTGAGAGAGGACTCCTGTTGAAGACTGTTCATGTTGCCGCTGGGATCATTCGCAAGGATGGATCTGACGAGCTGCTTGCCGTGCAGCGCGGCTACGGCGACATGCAGGGACTGTGGGAGTTCCCAGGTGGCAAGCTCATGCGCGGCGAAACACCCGAAGACGCTGTGCGCCGCGAGCTTATGGAAGAGCTACAGGTAAAGGTCACCAACCTACGTGATTTCTACACCGTTGAGTATGACTACCCCGATTTTCATCTCTCAATGGAGTGTTACTACTGCTCGCTGGCTGATGAATCCGATGAGCCCCAGAAGCACGACCGCCAGCTCGATATCCGCTGGATTCCGCGCACCTCGCTTGCCACGGTGGAATGGATGCCCGCCGACAAGGGGCTCATTGATGCGCTGATTGAGCTGAAGGAAGACCGGCTTGAGGCTAATGGCGCTGCCAACGATACCGAGACCACGGCCGACGAGCCCGCTACCAAACCCAAGCGCACGCCTAAGCGCCGTAGCAAAAAACGCCCCAAGCCCGGCCTGCTCGACGGCATCGATACCTCAGACCTCTCCGCCGACGAGCGCGAACTGGTGCGCCGTCGCGCCGCCATCAAAAAGTCCATGAAGGGCAACAAGCGCGCCAATACCAAGCCAGAGCTGCTCGTTCGCCAGCGCCTGCGCGCAGCGGGCCTCACCGGCTATCGCTTGGAATGGAAGGTTCCCGGCAAGCCCGACATTGCCTTTCCCGGGCGCAAGATCGCCATCTTCGTCAACGGCTGCTTTTGGCACCGCTGCCCCAAGTGCAACCCTAGCCAGCCCAAGCGCAACGTTGAGTTTTGGGAGGCAAAGTTCCGTCGCAACGTCGAGCGCGACCGCGCTGCCGTGGCAGCACTCACTCAAATGGGCTGGACACCCATAACCATCTGGGAATGCGAGCTCAAAAAAGACCGCATCGACGCCACGATGGAAAAGGTCATCGAGCAGGTGCGGGCTGCAGAGCCGCAGCGCTAACAGCGAGCATCCACACGCTCCGCACGTCCGCGCCACATCCGCGCCACAAACCTTAGAAAGCCCTTAAGCTCAAAACCTTTCAAGAGTGTTACTCGATACCTCTGACCTGCAGTTTCATCATAACGCCAAACCAGGTTAAGCCTTTCTTTAGCGCTTCTTTGCAGCAGCCGCGGCATAATACTGCCAACGCACGGGACCTAGCAGCATACCCCGAGCGCAATCTTTTGGTGGACATCGAGGAGGCCGCATAAGCATGCATTCTTCCAATGACGCAGCACAGCAGCCATCCCTAAAACATGCAAACCTTTTCTCCTTCCCCCCGACACAGAGAAACGGCCTCCTCGACTCCCCCACCACAAAAGCCAAACGCTCAACCGACCAGAGCCACAACTTGCGAGCATCCTTCGATAAGCTCCAAGCATCCCTAGACAAGGCATTCCCCGAACAGGCAAGAGCAATCTAAGCCCATCGCGCTTTATACTGATGCCATGCGAAACATGGATCACATAGAATTGCACCGCGGAGGACGCGAGGAAGCGTTTCCCGAGACCGCCGAAGACTGGCCCTATATTGCCGAACGCGCAGAATTCGCTCGCTATCCGGGCAATTCCGTCCCCTGGCACTGGCATTCCGAAGTTGAGCTTTTCTACATGGAGCAGGGAGCGATTGACTATCGAACGCGCGCGGCTCATGAGCACGTACGCTTTGAGGAAGGGTCCGCCGGCTTTATCAACGGCGGCGTTTTGCACAGCACGCTGCAATCACCCAATTCGGCACCAGCCATTCAAATGTTGCATATCTTTCAGCCGTCGATGCTCGGCGATCCCGCGGGACGCCTTCAAAAGCGCTATATCAATCCTTTACTGCAATGTCGAGGCGTCGATGTGCTCAAATGGTCGCCCACCAACCCCGACGATATGCCCTTTATCGATTTGCTAAAGAGTTCCTTTAACCACGACCTTCAACGGCCGCAGAACGAGATGGCGCTTCGAAATAGTTTGTCAGAGCTCTGGATTCAGATTAACGCCAAGGCCGAACCGCTCTTTTCCTCCGACAACGCCTCTTGGATGACCAACCGCGACGTACAGTTCAAGGCAATCCTGGACTATATCCGCGCGAACTATGGAGCCGCTATAGATGTGCCCCAGATGGCATCTGCAGCCGGCGTAAGCGAAAGAGAGTGTTACCGCATTATCGAAGCTTGCGCAGGAACGACCCCGGCGGCATATCTGCGCGCATACCGCGTAAACCGTGCTTGCGAACTTTTGACACACACCACGCGAACGGTCCAGACAGTCGCGCGCCAATGCGGCTTTGCGACAGCAAGCCATCTTGGCCAGGTATTTAAAGAACAAATGGGATGCACTCCTTCGAGCTATCGAGCAGCGAGGCAGAATCTCGATAGCACCAGGCAGAAATCCCGCTAGCCTTTCTTCTGTCACCGCATCAAACTTGCAGGCAAACAACAGAGAGGAGCAATCATATGAAGCACTTTGACCATATCGTATTTGACGTTGATGGGACATTGGCAGATACAGAAGAAAGCGTTCTATCATCGCTTGTCCAGATTGTCCAAGAAGAGACCGGCAAAACGCTCCCCCGACACGAGCTTGAATTTGCCCTCGGCATACCCGGCAAGGATGCCCTTGAGAAACTTGGAATCTACTCGCAGGCAACGTTGGATCGCTGGTGCCAAGTTGCCGCCAGCTTTAAAAGCACCATCAGCGTGTTTCCAGGTTTGCTTGAAGTCATCGCAACACTCGCCGATAGCGGCTGCAAACTTGGCATCGTCTCCTCACGTGCGCGCGACGAATACACAAAAGAAATTGCACCCCTTGGTTTCGATAAGTATTTTGAGCACATCATCCTTGTCGAAGACACAACCGAACATAAACCCGCACCCGCACCCATGCTCGAATATCTCCGGCGTACGGGCGCGAATCCTGGCAACGTCGTCTACGTTGGCGACACCGTCTACGACGAACAATGCGCAACTTCGGCAGGGGTCAGTTTTGCCCGAGCAGCATGGGGATCACACCAAGATATCCCAAACGCCACCTACAACCTCAAAACCCCCAACGACCTGCTAACCCTAACAACCAAATAACCCACGCGTCCCACCCTTTCAGTCCCAACGCCACAAGGGCGACGACCTCGAGTAGGTCAACCTGGGAGGGACGAGGGCTTAGTTCCCCTATCTTTCCGCAGGGGGCAAAAAGCAACGTCTTATTTTTCCGACACTAACGCCACAAGGGCGATTGAGCAGGACGGTTTGGGCGGGTCCCGTACTCAGTTTCCAAAATCATTCCGCAGCGCGAAGGCCCCCGTTGTCAACGCTTCGAAGAAGCGAGACAACGGGGGCCTTCATGCGCGAGGACGTTTTGGAAACTGAGTACGGGACCCGCCCAAACCGTCCGGTGGGATCAGAGTACCCTTGCTGTTACTCTGCTTTGCCCACAGAGTTGAGGTTGGTCATGCGGATCTTAACCAGCTCGGTGATCTCACGCATACCCTCCTTAGCCGGCTTCTTGGGGTCGAAGCAGGCGGGGTTCTCAGCCATGTAGGCCATGAAGCCCTTGGTGTAGGCCTGACGCAGCTCGGTGGCGTAGTTAACCTTGCAGATGCCGTTCTTCACAGCCTCGGCAACCTGCTCATCGGGCACACCGGAGGTGCCGTGCAGAACCAGCGGCACGTCGACGGCGTCGCGGATGGCCTTGACCACGGACTGCTCGATGTGGGGATCGCTCGTGTACACGCCGTGGCTGGTGCCAACGCCAATGGCCAGCGAGGTGCAGCCGGTGCGCTCGACGAACTCCTTGGCCTCGACAGGATCGGTGTAAGGGCTCTCGCCCTCAACCGCGGGACCGTCGTCCTCCTTGCCGCCAACCTTGCCGAGCTCGGCCTCGACGGGCACGCCCATGGCGCGGCCAGCGTCGGCGACGGACTTGGTCAGGGCAATGTTGTCCTCGAAGGACTCGTGCGAACCGTCGATCATGACAGAGGTGTAGCCAGTGCGGAAAGCCTGCATGCAGCGGTCATAGCCATCGCCGTGATCGAGGTGCAGAGCGACGGGCACGGAAGCGCGCTCGGCGGCAGCCTTGACCATGCCGTAGAAGTAGTCCAGACCAGCGGTCTTGATGGTGCCCGGGGTGGTCTGCATGATGACGGGGGACTTGGTCTCCTCGGCAGCGGCCAGAACGGCCATAACAAACTCGAGGTTCTCGACGTTGAACGCGCCGACGGCGTAGTGGCCGGCCTGAGCGTCCTTGAGCATCTTTTCGGTGGTAACAAGTGCCATGAGCGTTTGCTCCTCTCCCTCGCCCGCATCTGGACATCGGGCGTAGTTGTTCACAAGGCGTTTTACCTTGTGTTTTGCTGCACTTATTGTATGAAATTCAGCGGCTTTGCACGTGCGAGATATTGAGCCCATGCAGGTCAATACAGCCGTTTTTGAAAAGTAAACGGAAGGAATTGGAGCCGAGTGGGCGTGTTCGATATTGAATTTTGGGCGTTCGAGGTCTTTCTTTTATAGAAAAAGTAAGTAATCGAAAGGCGTTTTCTTACTTAAAAAGAAAATGAACGAAAATAGACTCAACACAATTCCTGCAAATTTCAGACGATGATGGAGCGGGTATGGCCCATGCAACAACCCGAGCTTTCGCCGATGAGCGTCGTGCCGCCATTATGGAAATGCTCGAACATAACGCCTCGGTGCAGGTAGCAGAAATCGCCCAGACCTTTGGCGTGTCCTCCGTTACCGCCCGCGCCGACCTAGACGCGCTCGCCGAGTCCGGCAAGCTGCGCCGCACGCATGGCGGCGCCGTGTCGCTCCAGAAGCGACTGACCGTATCCACCCAGGATCGCCGCATCAACGTCAATGTCGCCGCCAAGCAGGCCATCGCACAAAGCGCCATCGAACTCGTCAATGACGGCGACACGCTGCTCGTCGACTCGGGCACCACAGCGCTCGAGTTTGTCCGGCTCCTCGACCAGCGCGATGGCATCACCGTCATCACGGCCGACATTACCATTGCCGATTACATCGACGAGAGCATGCCCTCAGTCGATGTCGTCATGCTGGGCGGGGCACTGCGCAAAGGTCATCGCTATCTGTACGGCCCACTTACCATGCAAGCGCTCCAAATGGTCCACGCCGACCTTGCCGTCATGTGCCCCGGCGCCTTTGTTCCCGGCTGCGGCTTTACGACCGACTTTCCGCAGATGGCCGAGACCAAAGCGGCTATGGTCGGTGCCGCCCGTCAAAGTGTCGCCCTCATGGACGCCAGTAAGGTCAACGGACGCGGCATGTACCGCTTTGCCGAGCTGGCCGACGTCAACGCCATCGTGATGGACCGTGACCCCGATCACGCCGTCGCCACCTCAATCGCCGAGATCGTCGACAACGCCCGCCCAAATCTCCTCATCGCCAGCGCTTAAACAAAAACCACCACAAAGGCACCTTTGTGGTGGTTTGAGCGTTAAACGTGAGCGTATCGCTACTTGGAGAGCTCGTTAGCGAGGGCCTCAATCTGGGCGCGCGATGCGTCGCTGAGCGAACCTAGCACGGTCACCTTGTTCTGCGTCAGGGTGATGTCCTTCATGCCCTCGAGCTCCTTGGTCATAACCTTGGCAGCGGCGGGCGCCCAGGAACCGGCCTCGACAAGCGCCACCGTGCGGTTCTGGTAGGCATGCTCGGCGAGCGTATGGATGAAGGTGCTCATGAACGGGAAAATCTCGCCCTGATAGGTGATGGAAGCGAGTACCAGACGGTCATAGCGGAACGCATCCTCAACGGCCTCGGCCATGTCGTCGCGAGTCAGGTCAAAGACGGAAACCTTCTGGCCGCGGGCCTCGAGCGCAGATGCAAGCTCCTCAACGGCAGCCTTCAGATGGCCATACACGCTTGCATAGGCAATCGTAATGCCCTCGTCCTCGGGCTGGTAGCTCGACCAGGTATTGTAGGTGTCAAGGTAATAGCCCAGGTTCTCGGTCAGCACGGGGCCGTGAAGCGGGCAAATGATCTGGATGTCTAGGTCGGCGGCCTTCTTGAGCACGGCCTGCACAAACTTGCCGAACTTGCCCACGATGCCAAAGTAGTAACGGCGCGCCTCACAGGCCCAACCTTCCGGATCCTCGATATCGTTGGCGCCAAACTTGCCAAAGCCGTCGGCGCTAAAGAGCACCTTGTCAGTGGACTCGTAAGAGAAAAGCACCTCGGGCCAATGAACGTTGGGGGCGCCGACAAAGGTTAGGCTGTGGCCGCCCAGGTCGAGCACGTCACCCTCTTTGACGACCATCTTGCGCTCGGGGAAATCGGTGCCAAAGTAGTTGACCATCATGCGGAAAGCGCCCATGCTGGCCACAATCTGGGCCTGGGGATAGCGCTCCATAAAGGCGACGATGCCAGCGGAGTGGTCGGGCTCCATATGATGAACGACCAGGTAATCGGGCGTACGGCCATCGAGCACGGATTCGAGGTTACCGAGCCACTCATCGACAAAACCACCGTCGACCGAATCGGCGACAGCGATCTTGTCACCCAAGATAACGTAGCTGTTGTATGCCATACCGTTCTCGGACACATCGTACTGGCCCTCGAACAGGTCAATGTCGTGATCGTCGACGCCAACGTAGCGGATATCCTTGGTGATCTCCATCAGGCAAAGCCTCCTAGATAGACAAAAGAGCCCGTCTATCATAGCACTCGGCTGCATCCCAACAGCCATCTGCCGGCATCCTTACCGATTGTTATTGAAATGCGATAAATCGCCGTTTACCAGCACAAACTATGCGGGCGGTGCCGCCGTACTATGCCGAACGATGAGCTGACCGGGAATACGAATGGCAACGGTTTTGCCCGCCGTACCCGCCTCGGGAACCGCATGCTCGAATACCTCGCGCCCACGCTGATGCAAGTCGAATCGAACGGTCGTGAGCTCGTTATGCGCGACAAAGTCGTCGAGTGAGTCATCGACACCCACCACGCTCACGTCCTCGGGCACGCGCAAGCCGCTGTCGCGCAGCGCTGCAATTGCGCCATTTGCCATCTGGTCGTTTGCCGCGTAAATCGCCGTCATGGTGCGATCGTGCTCGGCCAGATATCTGCCGGCCTCGTAACCGCTGTTGGCAGACCAGTCGCCCTCGAGCGGCTCTGCCGGCTCGATGTGTTTACGCTCGAGCGCATCCTGCCAACCGGCGCGACGAAATTGCTCGTCGACCGAGAACGACGGGCCGCCAATATAGCGAATCTGCTCGTGCCCCAGCTCAAACAGATGGTCCATAAGCAACAGCGAGCAGCCGTAATGATCGGAGTCGACCGTAGTCACCCGCGGGTGCGCATACATGGTGACGATAACCGTGCCGATACCCGGTAACGGATCAAACGTCTCAAAATCGGGCGCCATACGGCTCATGCCGATGATGATGCCGTCCACGGGCAGCGCGGCCATACGACGCGTTGCCTCGGCAAGCGAGAATTCCTCGGTCTTGGACATCTCGACCAGCGTGATGGCGCAATTATGCTCGCGAGCAGCGCTGGCGATGCCGTCGATCATTGAGAGGTTGCCAAACTTGGTGACATCGTTGACGCACAGGCCGACCGAATGGTAACGGCCGTCGCGCAGCGAGCGACCGGCATAACTCGGACGAAAGCCGAGCTCTTGCATCGCGGCCTGCACGCGCTGGCGCGTCTGCTCGTTGACGTTAGGAAGGCCGTTGGCAACGCGCGAAACCGTCTGCTGCGAAACACCGGCAGCGCGGGCAACGTCGGCCATGGAAACCGGACGCGTACCTGTATCGTTGGACGGGCGCCTTGCCACAGGATCACCTTCACCCTTGAGAGATCTGAATAGCGTGCATGCCGGACCGGGCAGAAATACATCCCGCGCCGAGGCCCGCTATCGTCGGACGCATGTTAACGTACTCTACTTTTTCTATCTGCATCTCTTCTGCTTTATAAGTCCATACGGCAGTACCGTTCACGGCTGAATTTCTACCGATTACCAGATTCTCAAAAAGTGACAAGTGTTGTGTTATGAGTACGTTAACATAGCCCGTAACGTGCGGCATCGTAGATGCTGAGTTTATGCCGCTTCAGATTGTTAACGTACTCACTACGACGGAAAACTCGTCAGTATGCGCCAAGGAAAGGACCCTCATGACCACCCCCGACGAAAAGACACTCGCCACGCTCACCAAGCTGTTTGAGGAGGAGTTTGGCCCCATCGGCGATCGCCAGGTGCTCTATGTGCACGCGCCCGGCCGTTCCGAGATCAGCGGCAACCACACCGATCACGAGGGCGGTCACGTTATCGCCGGCTCGCTCGATGTCGCCGTCGACGGCATCGCCGTGGCAACCGATTCCAACAAGGTCCGCGTCGCCGACGAGGGCTACCCCACGTTTGAGATCGTGCTCGACACGCTAGACGTTCAGGAGTCCGAGAAGGGCACGTCCGCGAGCCTCGTCCGCGGCATGGCCCACGAAATCGCTGCTCTGGGCGTTGAGCCCCAGGGCTTCGACTTTGCCTTTACCTGCTCCGTCCCCTCGGGCGGCGGCCTTTCCAGCTCTGCCGCCGTCGAGGCCGCGTACGGCCGCGCCATGGAGACGCTCTGGGGCGCGCCCGCCATTGAGCCCGTCGCGCTCGCCCAGATGAGCCAGCGCACCGAGAACAACTATTACGGCAAGCCCTGCGGTCTGATGGACCAAGCCGCCGTGTGCCTGGGCGGCCTCGCCTACATGGACTTTGAGGACCAGGCTCAGCCTAAGACCCAGAAGCTCGAGCTCAACTTTGAGGATCACGGCTATGCGCTCGTGCTCGTTAAGGTTGGCGCCGACCATGTGGCGGCTACCGACGACTACGCCGCCGTTCCGCGCGAGATGCAGGACGTCGCCGCCGAGTTTGGCAAGGCACGCCTGTGCGAGGTCAACGTTGCCGACTTTGACGCCAAGCTCCCCGAGCTGCGCGCCAAGCTGGGCGACCGCGCCTGCCTGCGCGCCGTTCACTACTGGTACGAGAACGGCCTGGTCGACAAGCGCTGGGCAGCCCTGAACGCTGGCGACATTGACCAGTTCCTGGTCCTGACGCGCGAGTCCGGCGCCAGCTCTGCCATGTACCTGCAGAATGTTGTTGCCAAGCTGGGTTCCGAGCAGCCTTCCATGTATGCCCTGGCGCTGGCCGAGCACGTGCTCGACGGCCGCGGCGCCGTCCGTATCCACGGTGGCGGCTTTGGTGGCACCATCCAGGCCTTCGTGCCGCTCGATCTGGTCGACACCTTCATTGCCAAGATGAACGGCTGGCTGGGCGAGGGCTCTGCCCGTCACTACGCCATCTCTGACAAGGGGGCTTACGCGGCATGGCTGTAATGACTGACGTGCGAGAGGCCGCGCAGAACCTGATCGAGTACGCCATCCACCGATCGATGATCGGCCAGGACGACCGGATCTGGGCATACAACACCATTTTGGAGTGCATCGGCGCCACGGGTCCCGCACTCGATATGGCCTGGGCGCTCCAGGTTGAGAAACTCTCGCTCTTGCACCCCAATACCCTGCCCGACTTTGATCTTGAAGGCACGCTTGCCGCGCTTTCCGAGGCCGCCGTTACCAACGGTGCCGCCGAGGACACGGCGTCAGGCCGCGACCGCATCGCCATGCGCATCATGGGTGCGCTCATGCCGAGGCCCTCGGTTGTAAACGAGGAGTTCAACGGACGCATGGGCGTCAACGAGCCCCGCGCCGCAACCGACTGGTTCTACGGCCTGTGCTGCGACGCCGGCTACGTGCGCCGTGCCGCCATCGCGCGCAACATCAAATGGAGCACCCCCACCAACTGGGGCGATCTTGAGATCACCATCAACCTCTCCAAGCCTGAGAAGGACCCACGCGATATCGCCGCGGCTGGTGCCGCAAAGAACACGGGCGAGAAGTATCCCGCCTGCCAGCTCTGCATCGAAAACGAGGGCTATCCCGGACGCTCCGCCGCAGCCGACGGCGGCGCTCACCCCGCTCGCCAAAACCTGCGCATTATCCCCATCCAGCTCAACGGCGAGCGCTGGGGCTTCCAGTACAGCCCGTACGCGTACTTTAACGAGCACTGCATTGCCATGAGCTCCGAGCATCGTCCGATGCACGTCGACCGCAAGGGCCTGACCTGCCTGCTCGACTTTGTGGACCTGTTCCCGCATTACTTCATCGGCTCTAACGCCGACCTGCCCATCGTAGGCGGCTCAATTCTGTCGCACGACCACTTCCAGGGTGGCGCGCACGAGTTCCCCATGATGCATGCCGCCGAGGTCTCGCAGTTTAGCGTGCCCGGATTTGACCAGGTCACCGGCACCGTGCTGCAGTGGCCGCTCTCGGTGCTGCGCCTGCGCTCGCATGACCGCGCTCAGCTGCTCGACGCTGCCGAGAAGATTATCCTCGCCTGGCGCGAGTGGACCGATGAGTCTGTAGGCGTCATCGCGCACACAGCCGACGGCGTGGCCCACAACACCGTGACGCCCGTCATCCGCCGCGTCGACTCCCGCGGCAATGCCGGCGGCGGGATTTACGAGGCCTACCTGGCGCTTCGCTGCAACATCACGACCGACGAGCATCCGCTGGGCGTGTTCCATCCGCATGCCGAGTACCACCATATTAAAAAGGAGAACATCGGCCTGATCGAGGTCATGGGCCTGGCAATTCTGCCGCCGCGCTTGGTTCCCGAGCTCGGCGCTGTCCGCGAGCACCTGCTGGCGGCCAAGGCCGATGCCAGCTACGATCTCGCCGGCTCGCTCGAGGGCGATGATCTTTGCCGCAGCCACGCCGCATGGGCCGAGGACGTTTTTGCCCGCCGCGCCGACGAGCTTACGGCGGACAACGCCATCGATATCCTGCACGAGGAGGTCGGCGTGGTGTTTGGCCACGTGCTCGACAACGCCGGCGTCTTTAAGTGGGACGAGGCCGGCCGCGCCGCCCAGCAGCGCTTTATCGACTCGCTGTAACGATCCCTTGGGGACGGAGTGCTGACCTACCTCCTGCCGCTGCTGATCGCCTACACCGCAGGGCGCAACGTCGCCGGGGAGCGGGGCGGGGTAATCGGCGCCATTGCCGCCGTCGGCGTGATCGTCGGCAGCGACATTCCGATGTTCATCGGCGCGATGATCATGGGGCCGCTGGCGGGATATGCGATCCGCCGGTTCGACCGCATGGTCGAGGGGCACGTGAAGGCAGGCTTCGAAATGCTCGTCAGCAACTTCTCGATCGGCATTCTCGGCATGCTGCTGGCAGTTCTGGGCTACTATGTCGTCGGCAGCGTGGTCACCGGCCTGACGATGCTCATAAGCAGCGGTGCCGAGCTGGTCATACGCCACGGACTGCCGCCTCTTGTGTCGCTTTTCGTGGAGCCGGCCAAGGTGCTGTTTCTCAACAACGCCGTCAATCACGGAATCTTCTCGCCGATCGGCATCGAACAGGCCCGCGAAACGGGGCAGTCGATCATGTTCCTGCTCGAAACCAACCCCGGTCCCGGATTGGGCGTACTGCTCGCATACTGGCTTTTCGGCCGGGGAAATGCGCGCCAGTCGGCTCCGGGAGCCG
>URUI01000030.1 GCA_900551015.1 uncultured Collinsella sp. | reverse complement strand
AGCCCAGGAAGTGCTTGCGCCCGTCGGCGCCCAGCCCGATCGCGGTCACGACGCCCTGCGAGACGACCGACGAGCCGACCCTGCAGCTCATGTAGGTAGCGTCGAGCCACAGATAGCAGCACGGCGTGCCCGACAGGTCGCGGCGGCGGAACTCCGCCACCTCGGCGTCGAGGTCGGAGCAGAGGCTCGAGACCTCCGAGCTCGACAGCGAGGATATGCCCAGCTTGGACGCCACGCGCTCGACCTTGCGGGTGGACACGCCGCATACGTACATCTCCTGCACGATGGCGGCCACCGAGGTGTCGACGCGCGACCATCGCGCGAGCATGCCCTCGGGGTAGTAGGTGCCGTGCCTGAGCTTGGGTATCTCGAGCTCCACGTCGCCCACGGCGGTCTTGAGCGACCTGGGGCGGTAGCCGTTGCGGCTGTTCTCCCTGCCGTCGCTGCGCTCGTTGCGGCTCGCGCCGCACATCTGCTGGGCCTCGGAGTCCATCAGCGCGTTCATCACGCTGCCCAGCACCCTGCACGCGAACTCGCGCGCGTCGCCGCACTCCTGCCAAAGCCTCGCCGCCTCGAGGGCCTCGTCGCGGCCGAGGCGCAGTACACTCTCTTCTTGGGGCATCGCCTTTCCTTCCATTCGTCACCTTCATTACTCCAACGACGAATTCTAGGCGGTGTCCCCTCCCTTTCAAGAAAGGGCGGAGGCGGGGCATGCCCCGCCTCTTACACCACATCTCTGTGCGCTACCGCGGTTCGAGGGCCGCAGAACAAAAAACGGGGGCGCAGGCTGTCCTGCGCCCCCGTTCTCGGGCGTTATTCGTTCCCTGCGGCAGAATTTACGCCGCTTCGTCGAACTGCGAATTGTACAGGTCGGCGTAGAAGCCGCCTTGGGCGAGCAGCTCGTCGTGCGTGCCCTTCTCGACGATGTCGCCGTCGCGAATCACCAAGATCACGTCGGCGTTGCGGATCGTGGACAGGCGATGCGCGATGACAAAGCTCGTGCGGCCCTGCATCAGCGCATCCATGGCGCGCTGAATAAGCTCCTCGGTACGGGTATCGACGTTGGAAGTCGCCTCGTCCAAAATCAGCGCCGGACGGTCGGCCAAAATGGCGCGGGCGATGGTCACGAGTTGGCGCTGGCCTTGTGAGAGGTTGGTGCCCTCCTCATTGATCATAAAGTCGTAGCCGCCGGCGAGCGTATGGATAAAGTGGTCGCAGCGTGCGGCGCGTGCGGCGGCCTCGACCTCGGCGTCGGTCGCATCGGGGCGTCCGTAGCGGATGTTCTCGCGGATGGTGCCGTTAAACAGCCAGGTGTCCTGCAGCACCATGGCAAACTCGCCGCGCAGCGCCGCGCGGTCCCAGTCGCGCACGTCGACGCCTTCGACGCGTAGCGAACCGCCGTCCACGTCGTAAAAGCGCTGCAGCAGCTTAATGAGCGTGGTCTTGCCGGCGCCGGTGGGGCCGACGATGGCGATGGTCTGACCGGGCTGCGCCTCGCAGCTAAAGTCGTGGATGATGGTCTTGTCGGGCGTGTAGCCAAACTTGACGTGGTCGAACTCAACGTGGCCGGGGCGCTTCTCGGGAATCTGGGCGTCGGCCTTCTGCTCCTCCTCGGGCGCGGCGAGGAACTCAAAGACGCGCTCGGTGGCAGCGGCCATCGACTGCATCGTGTTGCTCACGTTGCCCAGCTGCTGCACCGGCTGCGTAAAGTTGCGCACGTACTGGATAAAGCTCTGGATGTCGCCGGGCGTGGCATTGCCGGTCAGCGCGAGCTGTGCGCCCACCACGACAACGCCCACGTAGCCTATGTTGCCCACCAAGCTCATAAGCGGCATCATCAGGCCCGACAGGAACTGCGAGCGCCAACCGCTCACAAACAGTCGGTCGTTTTGACGGTCGAACTCCTCGATCGAGGCCTCGGCGCGGTCGAACACCTGAATGACGTTCTGACCGGCAAAGTCCTCCTCGATAATGCCGTTGACGGTGCCCAGGACTTGCTGCTGCTCGCGGAAGTACGGCTGCGAGAAGTGAATCATCACGGTCAGGATAATCGCGGCGGCCGGCAGTGTGAGCACGGTGACGCCGGTGAGCGGCAGACTGATCGAAAGCATCATGACGAGCACGCCGATAATCTGCGTCACCGACGTGATGAGCTGCGTCACGCTCTGGTTGAGCGACTGACCCAGCGTATCGACGTCGTTGGTGATGCGGCTGAGCACGTCGCCCTTGCTGTGGCCGTTGAAGTAACTCATCGGAACGACGGCGATCTTGGCGGCGATCTCCTTGCGCATGCGATAACAAATCTTTTGCGTGACGCCGGTCATGAGCCAGCCTTGGATCAGGCTGCAGGCAGAGCTCGCCAGGTACAGGCAGAGCAAAAGGCCGAGCGTCTTGGCGATCCAGTCAAAGTCAACGTCGCCGGTACCGTTGACCTTGGCAACCAGGCCCTCGAACAGTTTGGTGGTAACCTGGCCGAGCACCTTGGGCCCCACAATGTTAAAGATGACCGAGCACACGGCAAAGGCGACGGCGGTAAACACAGCAATCTTGTGCTGGCCGATATAGCCGAGCAGCTGCCTCATGGTGCCCTTAAAGTCCTTGGCCTTTTCGCCACGACGCATGCCGCCCATGCGGCCCATGGGACCACGCTGGCGGGTGGGCTTGGGAATCTGAGTCTTGGTCTCGTCTGCCATTAGCGCTCGCCTCCTTCCATGACGGCTGCAATTTCTTTTTGGGTAAGCCCCAGCTCCTCGGCGGAAAGCTGCGACTGTGCGATCTCCAGGTACGCCGGGCAGCTGCGTAGCAGCTCCTCGTGCGTGCCGGTGCCCACTACGTGGCCGTCATCGAGCACGATGATCTGGTCGGCGTGCATGATGGTCGCGATGCGCTGGGCCACGACCACGAGTGCGGCGTCGGTAACGTTTTTGGCCAGCTCTTCGCGCAGGCGCGCGTCGGTCTTGTAGTCGAGGGCGCTAAACGAATCATCGAACACCACGACCTCGGGCTTTTTGGCCAACGCGCGGGCGATGGCCAGACGCTGGCGCTGACCGCCCGAAACATTGGAGCCGCCCTGGCTGATGGGGGAGTCGTAGCCGCCCTCGCGCTCGGCGATAAAGTTTTCCGCCTGGGCGACGCGTGCTGCCTGGCGCATGTCATCATCGCTCACCATGTCGCCGGCAAACTTGAGGTTGCTCTCGACGGTACCCGAGAATAGACGACCCTGCTGCGGAATATAACCGATGCGGCGGCGCAGCTCGGAAAGGGTCATGTCGCGCACATCGATGCCGTCGAGTGAAATGCTGCCGCCCGTGACGTCGTACAGGCGCGGGATGAGCTGCACAAGCGTGGACTTGCCCGAACCCGTGGAGCCAATGATGCCGAGCATCTGGCCGGCGTGCGTGGTGAAGTTCACGCCGCTGATGACATCGGCGCGGGCATCGGGGTACTGGAAGCTCACGTCGCGGAAGGTGAGCTCACCGCGCGGCGCGCTGGCTGCGGGCAGTTTGGGCGAGGCAGGGTCGTTGATGCTCGTGGGGCAGGTGATGACCTCTTCCACGCGCTCAGCTGCGACCTCGGCACGGGGCAGGATAACCGAAACCATGGTGAGGATCATAAACGCCATGACGATCTGCATGGTGTAGGAGATAAACGCCATCATGTTGCCGACCTGCATCACGCCGTCGGACACTCCCTGGGCGCCAAACCAGACGATAAGCACGGTGATGCAGTTCATGACAAGCATCATAAGCGGCATCATAAAGCTCATGGCGCGGTTGGTGTAGAGCTGCGTGGTCATCAGGTCGAGCGACGCCTTGTCAAAACGCTCGAGCTCATGCTCCTCGCGGTTGAACGAGCGGATGGGCATAAGGCCGTCGAGCAGCTCGCGGGCGGTAAGGTTCACACGGTCCACAAAGCTCTGCATCTTTTTGAACTTGGGCATGGTGAGGCCCATAAGCACGCCGACGACGGCCGAGACCGCGATGATGGCCACGGCGATGGTCCACTCTAGGCCGGTATGGTTGGCCAGGACGCGCATGACGGCGACGATGCCCATGACGGGGGCCATCAGACACATGCGGATAAACAGGGTTGCGGCCATCTGGATCTGCTGAATGTCGTTGGTGCAGCGGGTGATGAGCGAGGCCTGGCTAAACTTGCCCACCTCGGCCGGCGAGAAGTGCATAACCTTGTTGAAGGTCTCGCGGCGCAGGTCGCGTGCGATGGAACAGGCGGTGCGCGAAGCCACGGCACCGGTCAGGATGGTGGCGACGAGCGACACAAGGCACAGACCAAACATCGTGGTCGCCATGCGGCCCAGGTAGGCGTTCTGCACGTCGGCGGGGTTGATGCCTTGCGCCTTGTACTCGTCTTGCACATAGCTCACGGCGCGTTGGGTCACGATGGAACCCGACATGGAGCCCATTTTGTCCGCCATATCGTTGGCGCCCTCCACGAGCTTGCCCTGGTCGATTAGGCCGCCTTCAACGCCTAGACGCAGACTCTTCATGGTGACCTTACCGCCGTCGGCATCAATCTGCTTTTGCATGTTCTGCGCCGCTGCGGCCTTCTGCTGTATCTCGGCGAGCTGCTCGGGCGTCATCGCCGCCATCTGCTCGGGGGTGGGCATGGCCTGAGCGGCGCCGTCATCGCTTGCCTCTGTAGATGCGCCGGTCATGTCGCCCATGGAGTTGGCATCGATGCCCTGGTTGAACGAAAGGACGACAGTCTCGGGCAGGCTCATGATGTCGGCAATCTTGCCGCCGTCGGCGCGCTCCTCCTCGGTGCCCTTGTACGTTCGAATGCCGTTATTGTCCGCCTTGCTAAACACGGCCTCCACAGCCTTGGCGTCCTTATCGCTCATAAAGAGCTCAAGGTCGTCGAGCGATTCGGCGCGAATGGTGTCGGGTACGGGCGAGGCGATGCCGCCTTGCTGCACACCCACGTCGACGATGTCGCTCATATAGGTAGGCAGCGCCAGATCGGCGTTGCAGCTGATTACGATAAGTACGATAGCTGCGAACAGTGCCAGGATATGTTTTTTAAAGAGCTTGAGAATCCTCACTCGGCATCTCTCCTTTCTTGATTGCGGTCGATAATTTCGTTGGCACGTCTTAGAAGGCGCACCATCTCTTGGGTATCTGTTTCGCCGAGCTGCTCGAGGAAGGCTGCGGTGCGGTCCTCGAATTCCCGACGTTTGATTTCGATGACCTGGAATCCCTTGTCGGTCACTGTGACGTGTACGCGACGACGGTCGGTCTTTGAGTGCTCGCGCTCGACCCAGCCCTTGGCCTCGAGGGCGCGCAGGATATTGGCGATACGGGCGCTCGAGACCCAGGCACGATCGGCGAGTTCGCTCGGCGTGAGCGAGCCGCCGGCGCGCATGAGGGCGCGCATGACGGCCATCTCGCCACCCAGAGCCTGGTCGGCAAAGCGCGAAACGCGCTGGTGCATGCTGCCAAACTCGGTAAAGAGTTGACGCCCAAGCTCATGGAAATCGGTATCTTCCACCGAAAACCCCTAACACTAGAAACTATTTTCGGTGAAAGATGATACCCCCGCCCAAGCATTCCATTCGGTAGATTTCTAGGCATGTCCCAAAAAACTACTTGGCCGCTAGGCAATATAAAGAGCGTATAAAGAATTAAAATAATTCAATAATTGTAGCGTTTCAAAGAACTATTATGCCCGCGGTTAGGCGAGGGGTTGTCACCACCATGACGACTGGGACTCATATAATCGCCACGTGCGATGCTCCAACTTCCCGCAAGGAGACACCTTACATAAAGGGGGATGGAGTCATGGCATTTGACTTCACGGGCAAGACCGCGATTGTCACGGGCGGCACTCAGGGCATTGGCCTCGAGATTGCCAAGGGCATCGTTGCGGGCGGCGGACACGTCGCGCTCATCGCAAGGAACGCTGCTAAGGGCGAGGCCGCGGTGGCCGAGCTTGGCGATGGCAACAAGTTCTATCAGCTCGATGTCGCCGATGCACCCAAGGCGCGCGAGACCGTCGAGCAGATTTTTACGGACCTGCCGCAAACCAACATCCTGATCAACTGCGCTGGCGTCATCAGCACCAAGAAGTTCGACGAGATCGATGACACCGAGTGGCGTCGCACCATCGACATCAACCTCAACGGTACCTTTACCATGATGAACGCCGTGTACCCGCACTTTAAGGCGGCCCATGCCGGCACTATCGTCAACGTGAGTTCCGTTGCGGGCAAGATCGGTGGCGGCCTGCTCGGCACCGCCGCCTACGCCAGCTCCAAGGCCGGTGTTAACGGTCTAACCAAGGCAGTCGCCAAGGAAGGCGGCAAGTTTGGCGTCCGCTGCAACGCCGTGTGCCCGTCGCTCACGTTGACCGATATGACCTCGATTCTCTCTGACGAGAACTCTCAGCGCATCATCAACGGTATTCCTCTGGGCCGCGCCGCCCAGGCCAGCGAGCCTGCGCAGATGGTGCTGTTCTTCGCTTCCGACCTCGCCAGCTTCGTGAACGGCGAGATCGGCGACTGCGACGGTGGCATCGTCCTGGACGGGTAATACCCCACGACGATTATTCGGCGACGGCTCCTGCGACTCGGGACCGTCGCCTTCTTTCTGATATAGGCGCGTGCGGCTACGATTCGCATGCATCCAAAGGAGATATATATGAGTGAATCGACTGCGGTGGAGGCGCCGGCGGCAAAGGAGCCGTTCTTTAAGATGTCCTCCATCCCGGGTGCCAATATTTTGGTGCCGCTTTTGTTGGGCTGCCTGCTCAACACGCTGTTCCCTGACCTGTTCAAAACGCTCGGCAGTTTTACGCTTGGCATGACCCAGCAGGGTGCAGGCCCGCTCGTGGGCGCTTTTTTGCTTATCGTCGGTACGACGATTTCGTTTAAGAGTGCTCCTGCCGCCGCTGCCCGCGGTGCCATCATCATCGCCGTCAAGCAAATCGTGGTCGTTGCCGTGTCGCTGCTCATCCTTTATGTATTCAACGACAACCTGTTTGGCATCTCTGCCATGGTGATGCTGGCGGCCTGCACCGGCGCCAACAACGCTATGTACGCTGGTCTGATGGGCACCATGGGCAATGAGGCCGAGCGTGGCGCTGTCGCAATCACCACGCTGGTTGTCGGCCCTCCGGTCACGATGATTGTCCTTGGCGCTGCCGGCCAGGCTCCGATCGGCTGGTCGCTCGTGGGTGCCATCCTGCCGATCGTCGTCGGCATTATTCTGGGTAACCTCTTCCCGAGCTTTAAGAAGATGATGGCACCGGCACTTTCCGCCATCATCGTGCTCGTCTTCTTTGCCATGGGCTCGACCATGACCTTTGGCCAGCTCATTAATGGCGGTCTTCCCGGTATTCTGCTCGGCGTGATCTGCTCGGTGATCTTTGCAATTCCCGTCATCGCGGTCGATAAGCTCACGGGCGGCACGGGTGTCGCAGGTGCGGCCATTTCGAGCTGCGCCGGAGCCAATGTGGCCACGCCTGCTGCCATGGCAAGCGTCAACGGGGCCATGTACGGCGGTGCGGTGCTCGCAACGGCCACGGCACAGGTTGCTGCCTGCGCAATCGTGACGGCTATTTTGACCCCGCTGGTCACCAGCTGGTGCTACAAGCATTTTGAGGGCCAGGGCAACGGCGATAGCAAGGCAACGACCGACAAGGCCGCCGCAGCCGCCTAATGCCAAACGGCAATCAAAGCTAAATAACTAGCCACGCCATAGGGCGGCCACGGGGGATCCCGTGGCCGCCCTGCAGTTTCTGTAGGGTCTCTGGGACACTTTACCCTGCTAAAGCTGGCATAACAGCTAGAGCGAAGGTCGTACAAAGGCAAGGAAAAATAACATACAAATCGGTGAACGGTAGTTGTTCGCGCTCGCATTTCCTGCGGGTTTGTAAAAAACGGCCTTATGATATAAAAAAAGAAACATATAACAGCCCTGATGAAGGGGGTGGCTATGTTATCCTTCTCAAACGGGTGAAATCTTGGGTTTTGGGTTGCAGTTCCAAGGTGGACAAACGTTTTTCCCTGCACCAACGTGTGGTGAAGAACGGAAGAAGCCGGTAGTGCAAGCCGATAATTCAAGAATTCAATAAGCAGCGGTGTGAGAGAGCGCCGCATTACACGTAACTAGGAGCGTGGTTACACAATGCAGGAGGCATGGGAAGGCTTCAAGGAAGGCATCTGGACGGGAGAGGTTGACGTCCGAGACTTCATCCAGAAGAACTACACCCCCTACGAGGGCGACGAGTCGTTCCTCGCCGGCCCGACCGAGCGTACCAAGGAGCTGTGGGGCGAGGTTCTCGACCTGCTGCTTAAGGAGCGTGAGCAGGGCGGTGTCCTCGATATGGACACCAAGACCGTCACGGGTATCGTGAGCCACCCCGCTGGCTACATCGATAACGCCCACCGCGAGAAGGAGACCATCGTCGGCCTCCAGACCGACAAGCCGCTCAAGCGCGCTCTGCACGTCAACGGCGGTATCCGCATCGCTTGCCAGGCTGCCAGCCAGCACGGCTACAAGGTCGACGAGAACGTTGTCGAGCGCTACACCTTCGAGCGCAAGACTCACAACGCCGGCGTCTTCGATGTTTACACCCCCGAGATGCGTGCTTGCCGCTCGGCTCACATCATCACTGGTCTGCCCGATGGCTATGGCCGTGGCCGCATCATCGGCGACTACCGTCGTGTTGCCCTGTACGGCGTCGACTACCTGATCAAGGACAAGGAGGCCCAGAAGGCTTCCACCCCGACGGTCATGACCGCCGACAACATCCGCGATCGCGAGGAGCTGCAGGAGCAGATCCGCGCCCTCGGCGAGCTCAAGATGATGGCCGAGACCTATGGTTTCGATATTTCCAACCCTGCTACCAACACGCAGGAGGCTATCCAGTGGATGTACTTCGCCTACCTCGCTTCCGTCAAGGAGCAGAACGGCGCCGCTATGTCCATCGGCCGTACCTCTACGTTCATCGACATCTACGCTGAGCGCGACCTTGCCAACGGTACCTTCACCGAGGAGCAGATCCAGGAGTTCGTGGATCACTTCATCATGAAGCTCCGCATGGTTAAGTTTGCCCGTACCCCCGAGTACCAGGCCCTGTTTACCGGCGATCCGCAGTGGGTCACCGAGTCCATCGGCGGCATGGGTGTTGACGGCCGTACGCTCGTTACCAAGATGAGCTACCGCTACCTGCACACGCTCGAGAACATGGGCACCAGCCCCGAGCCCAACATGACCGTTCTGTGGTCGACCCGTCTGCCCGAGAACTTCAAGAAGTTCTGCGCCAAGACTTCTGTCGCCAGCTCCTCGATCCAGTACGAGAACGACGACCTCATGCGCGTTTACCACGGCGACGACTACGGCATCGCCTGCTGCGTGTCCTCCATGCGCATTGGCAAGGAGATGCAGTTCTTCGGCGCCCGTGCCAACCTGGCCAAGTGCCTGCTCTACGCACTCAACGGCGGTGTTGACGAGGTCTCCAAGAAGCAGGTCGGCCCCAAGTACCGCGCCGTCGAGGGCGATACGCTCGATTACGACGACGTTGTGGCCAAGTACAACGACATGATGAAGTGGCTCGCTGGCGTGTACGTCAACTCGCTGAACATCATTCACTACATGCACGACAAGTATTGCTACGAGCGCATCCAGATGGCTCTGCACGACAAGCACGTGCATCGCTGGTTCGCTACGGGCATCGCTGGCCTTTCCGTCGTGGCTGACTCCCTGTCCGCCATCAAGTACGCCAAGGTCCACCCCGTCCGTGACGAGAACGGCATCATCGTCGACTTCGAGACCGAGGGCGAGTTCCCCAAGTACGGCAACGACGACGACCGCGTCGACCAGATCGCTCACGACGTTGTGCACCAGTTCATGGAGTACATCCGCATGAACGACACCTACCGCAACTCCGTGCCCACGACCTCGGTTCTGACCATTACCTCCAACGTCGTGTACGGCAAGAAGACCGGTTCCACGCCTGACGGCCGCAAGGCTGGCCAGCCGTTCGCCCCGGGTGCTAACCCCATGCACAAGCGCGATAGCCACGGCGCCATCGCTTCGCTGTCTTCGGTTTCCAAGCTCCCGTTCCGCGATGCTCAGGACGGCATCTCCAACACCTTCTCCATCATCCCGGGTGCGCTCGGCAAGGAGGACCAGGTGTTCTTTGGCGATATCGACCTTGATCAGCTGGGCGAGTAACTATTGTTAGTGCTATACTAACAATAACGATTACTGATTAGTGCGCCGGTTTCGGCCGGCGCCTATCGATCGAAGGAGACACATTATGAAGGTTTCTGAAGTTTCCGAGACTCAGGCCGATAACCTGGTCCACATGCTCGACGCTTACGCCGAGAAGGGTGGCCACCACCTGAACATCAACGTCTTCAACCGTGAGACGCTGCTCGACGCTCAGGCTCACCCCGAGAAGTACCCGCAGCTGACCATCCGCGTTTCCGGCTATGCCGTGAACTTCCACACGCTCACCAAGGAGCAGCAGGACGAGGTCATTTCGCGTACCTTCCACAACAAGTTCTAAAGGGGTTTAACTCCCGCAGGATCGCTGGGGCTGTTTGGGCTACCTCACAATACGTCCTCGGACATGCAAGAAGCTCTCGCTGCGCACTTCGTGCGGCGAGGGCTTCTTACGTCCTGCGGAATATTTTGGGAGGTAGCCCAAACAGCCCCGGCGGGGTCCTGTGTAGTTACCCTTTAGGCGGAACTCTCCTAATGGGTTGAGCGTTCTGGATTCTTGCTTGCTACCGTTTATCGCGTATAGCTACCGTTTGCGGAATAAGTAACACTCCTTAATAAACCGTGTAGAATCTCAGATAAGCACGGAGTTTTCCAGGGAGACGCTGTCCTTTGTTGTGTGCAAGGGGCGGCGTCTCTTTGGCGCTTGGAGGCCGTTCTGCAGCAGGACGGCGGACGTGCGTCACATATTCAAAAGCCAACGTCGAGATGGGTTGTGATGATAATGGGCAAGTACGTAATCGTGGTTGAGTCTGGTTCGGATGTAACGCCGGAGCTCTGCGAGCGCTATGGCATCGTGCGCGTGCCCATGCATGTCACGATTGGTGACGAGACCGTCGAAGACGGATCGATCGACTCGCTTGAGATTTACTCGCGCTGCAACGAGTTTGGTGTGATGCCCAAGACCAGCGGTTGCTCGCCGGCGGATTTTGCGCATGTGTACGACCGCATCCACGCCGAGCGGCCCGATGCGACCATTTTGCATCTTGCGTATTCCGAGGTTACGACCTGCTCGCATCAGTCGTCGAAGATTGCGGCAAAGGGCCGCGATTACGTCTTCTCCATGGATACGCGCTTTGTGTCGGTGGGCCAGTCGCTTGTCGCCGTTGAGACCGCCAAGTATATCGAAGCCCATCCGGATGCCACCGTCGACGAGATTTTCGCCTTTACCAATTCGGTGATGGACCGCGTGCTGCTGGGCTTTGTTCCTACGGACCTTGCCTTCCTTAAGGCGGGTGGTCGCTTGTCCAACGTCGCGTTTCTTGGCGCCCATCTGCTCAAGATTAAGCCCTGCATTGAGGTAACGGGTGGCAAATTCGTGGCGACCAAGAAGCTCCGCGGCTCTATGCTCAAATGTGCCCGTGCCTTTATTGACCACATGGTAGCGAAGGGCGAGATCGACTACTCGCATATTGGCCTGGCGTATTCGGTAGGCCTTTCCGAGGAGCTGCGCGACGACATGGAAGTCTATGCTCACGACCTGGGCTTTAAGGACGTTACCTGGACTCAGGTCGGCGGCGTCATCTCGAGCCATTGCGGCCCGACCGCCTTCGGCGCGGTGCTCACGCTCAAGGCGTAAAGGCCTGGCGTCTATTGATATCTATCGCCACAGCGGCGGGCGGGTTGCGACAACCCTCCCGCCGCTCTTGCGTGGGGCCAAATAGGACAACCCAATTGGCCGCCAAACCGTTTCACCATCATGCGTATGGGCTAGAATGGCTCTGGCATTTTAATTGGCAATAACCAAAGAGAGGCAAGGTTGCGGGAATGGCTGAGATGACGCTTGAGGGTGTGGATGCTCGTCCCGAGGACTCTGCGTTTACCCTGGGCCGCGTACATTCGATTGAAACGATGGGAACGGTCGACGGACCCGGCATCCGCTTTGTGGTGTTTGTTCAGGGCTGTCCCATGCGCTGCGCGTATTGCCACAATCCCGATACCTGGTCTGTTAACGGCGGCACGATGGTGACCGTCGAGCATCTCATGGACGAGTTCCAGAGCAACCATGAGTTCTACCGTAGCGGCGGCATTACCGTTTCGGGCGGCGAACCGCTCCTGCAGCCCGAGTTTTTGGCCGACCTGTTCCGCGTGATGCACAACAACCCCGATGGCCGCGTACACACCTGCCTAGACAGCTGTGGCTATGCATTTGATCCCAAGCATCCGGAGAAGTTCGATGCTGTGCTCAACGAGACCGATATGGTGCTGCTCGACATTAAACACGCCGATCCGGCTGAGCATAAAAAGCTAACCGGTTGCGATCCTGCGCGCATCCTGGCGTTTGGCGATGAGCTTGCGCGTCGCAAGATTAAGGTTGTTATTCGCCACGTGGTAGTGCCGGGTATCACCGATACGGCGGAGGAATGCGAGAAGCTCGGTCGCCTGATCGCTCCATGGCACAACGTGGTGGGCCTGGAAATGCTGCCGTATCACACGATGGGTGTCGTCAAGTACGAGCAGCTGGGTATTCCCTATAAGCTCGAGGGCGTGCCCCAGATGGATACCGCGCGCATGCCCGAGCTGCGCAACGCCGTCATGGCCGGCATGAAAAAGCGCCGCGCCGAACTCAAAAACGCCATCGGCTAGCGGCACTCATTGGGGACAGGCACTCATTGGGGACAGACTTAAATGAGTGCCCCCGGGCACCTAGTTGATTGCTAAGGAGCCCCGTCAAGTTGCGGTGGAATAGTTCTTGTTTTTCGGCTTATGCCGCCCAAACAGGAACTATTTCACCGCAACTGCGTTTTGGGCAAAGATGCGCAACGGAATCGGTGTTTTTGCATAGAAACGCCTGTTTATTGTTTAGAGACACCTCAAACGCGACTGAATATCTTTGGAAAGAAATGCCTGCAATCGACATCGATGGCCGTACCTATGTCATGAGCGTCATGACATCGATGCCGTGGAGCGACCGCTCGAGTGAGGTTACGGCCGCGATTGCAAAGGCGCTGTTTGATACGCGAGCTGCACTGGCTTAGCGTGTTCGTTTGGCGAGGTCAAACAAAATGCTGGTACCATACCGTGGTTGAGAATTTCGTATAGGTTTGGGGAATGGTATGGCTACCATCGCGATTATCGGTGCGCTCGAAAAAGAGATCATGCAGATTAAGGAAGAGCTGAGCGACGTTTGCGAGGCACGGGGGGCAGGCTTGACCGTTGTGAGCGGCGAGCTCGACGGCCTGACAGTTGTCGCCACAACGGCGGGCATGGGCACGGTGAACGCCGCCGCTGCAACGCAGCACCTCATTAGCAAGTATGCTCCGCAGGCTGTTGTGTTTTCGGGCATTGCGGGCGGTTTGAACCCCAAGCTCCATATCGACGACGTGGTCATTGGCAAACGCCTGCGCTATCTGGATACCGATACCGCGCTTATCGCCGAGTCCGCACCGGGGCTCGAGGAGTTTGGCTCGACGCCCGCGCTGGTCGATATTGCCGTCGACGTGCTTGCTGAGCGTGGGTTTGTTGATGCTTCGACAAATGCAGTCGCTTCGAACGAGGGTACCAAGCAGTTCCTGGTCGGCACGATTGCCACGGGTAACCGCTTTGTGACGGGCGCCGCCATGCGCAACGACGCTATCGAGGCGACGCATGCCGATTGCGTCGGCATGGAGGGCGCGGCAATTGCCCATGTCGCAACCAAAAATGGTGTCGATTGCCTGGTGTTGCGCGCTATCAGCGATAATTGTGACGAGGCGTACGATGCGATTTGCGACCGAGAGTTCGATCTGTTTGAGTACGCGCGTGTCGCAAGTGACATCACGCTCGATATCGTCCGCCGCATTGCCGCTGCGCAATAACGCGTCTATTTGTAAGAACCTACGACCAAGGAGTGTCCATGGCCGATTCCATTAACTACCAGCTTGCCAAGTTCGTCGCCAGCTACGGCAAGGTTTCGCAGATTCCCGAATCCACCTGCCCCGAGGTGAGCTTTGTCGGCCGCTCCAACGTGGGCAAGTCGTCGATTATGAACAAGCTCTTTGGCCGCAAGAACCTGGTCAAGGTTTCCAGTACGCCGGGCAAGACGAGCAACATCAACTTCTTTGAGGCCGACGACGTGCACTTTGTGGACCTGCCGGGTTACGGTTTCGCTCGTCGCTCCAAGGCCGAGCGCGACCGTTGGGCCGAGCTCATCGGCGACTTCTTCGACTCCGAGCGCAGCTTTAACTTGGTCGTCTCGCTGGTGGACATTCGTCACGACCCCAGCAAGCTCGACCACGACATGATTGACTACCTACAGGGCAACGAGTTCAACTTTATCGTTTGCCTCACCAAAGCCGACAAGCTCAGCCGCACCCAGCAGGCCCGCCAGGCAGCAGCCATCAAAAAGCAGCTCAACGTTCCGGCCGAGAACGTGATCATCACAAGCTCCCAGACTGGCACCGGCATCGATGAGCTTAAGCGCCGCATTGCCGAGGCCTGCCTTTAGTCAGGCCTCGGCCCCTCAAAAGCTCCCATCTATATCACCCCAGTGATAGTTATTGGTAAACTATCACTGGGGTGATATTTTTTAGGAGGTCGATATGGAGCTTTGGCACGGGTCGGAGGTTGTTGTCGAGCATCCATCGTTGGATAAATGCAGGCAATTCAATGACTATGGGCGCGGGTTTTATTGCACACCGAATGAGGAAATGGCAATGGAGTGGGCATGTCGGACCGAGTCTGATGGCATTGCCAATCGATATGAGCTTGATTTAGATGGCCTTGCGATTTTGGATTTGGAATCAGGTGAGTTCTCGATTCTCAACTGGCTTGCAATTCTGGCGAATAACAGAGAGTTCAATGTTTCAACGCCAGTAGCGCGCGAGGGGCTTCGTTATCTGCTGGATAACTGCCTGATTGATATTTCGCCCTATGACGTTATTCGAGGCTATCGCGCCGACGATTCCTATTTCTCGTTTGCAAGACAGTTTGTCAACGGCATGATCTCGCTCAGGCAATTGCAGCGCATTATGTTTTTGGGGGATTTGGGCATTCAATATGCGCTTATGAGTGAGCGCGCGTTCTCGGCGATCAGGTTCCGCGATTGGAAGCAGGTCTCGGGAGCCGAGTTTTATCCCAAACGATTTGAGCGAGAACAGAACGCTCGACGTAAGTATCTGGATACGGTAAACGGATTTGACTCTGATGGTGTCGACATTAGGGATTTAAAGGCAGGGAGGGTTGATTTAAATGATCCAAGAGTTAACGGATTGTGGGCCGAGTAGGACATACCCCGTCTACTACCTAGAGGATGCAATGAACAACCTCGGCGACTGCTTTGACTATGCCATTAACGATTATGGAGCAGAAGGATCGGAAGTTGCTGAACTCTTTTGCCTGAGCGGCGTAGCTCGCGAGTTCGAACGCGGCAACGCATGGGTCGTATCGGGAAAATCGGGCGTTGAGCTGTTCGCGCTTATCGCTGAAAGGTCCGGCTATCAGAGCGGGTCTATACCGGATCGCACCTATCGTTTTGAGAAGACGCCAGAATATTGGACAGGCTGGATATTGGCATACCTTCAGTGGCGTCTAGGGGTTTCTTTTGAAGACCTGCTGCATGTCGTTCCGTTTGATGCGCTGCGCGGCCTGTACTACCCTTGGCACGAAGCCTCGGAGGAACGCGTAGCGCGTCTTGTTTGCGATATGGCGAAGAAAACACCTCGTCAAACCAAACTGGCGCTAGCAAGAAAGAGGGTCAAGAAAACCCAGCAAGACTTGGCATACGAATCGGGCGTATCACTCCGCTCAATCCAAATGTACGAACAGCGCCAGAGAAACATCAACGAAGCCTCGGTAACAGCCGTAAGGGATATGGCGAAAGTCCTACACTGCAGCATCGAAGACCTCCTAGAGCCAGTCTTCGAATACAAAGAAACCAGCGCAGCCTAAAAGAGATGCTGGCCGCTGATTGCTCAAGTTGCAGTTCGAGCAATTTGAGCAGCGAAGCCGGCTGCCTAGTGGGGGCATGCGGGTCTTCTAGGTATTAAAATCCGCCTACGTATTGAATTGCCCCGCCAAGCTAAAGTGCTCGGCGGGGCAATTTTCGATTGACGATGCTGCCAGGGGTTGAGTTTTAATATGTCGCGAGTAAGAGGCGTCTGAATTTAGTAATCAAAGAAAATTATTCGATTCGAGCGCTTAGCCAGTACTCTCCATTCGAAGCTACGATTGCGTACGTAATTCCATTTTTGACAGTTGGCGTATCTACGCAGGCAGCACCAACTTCCTTGGCGTCTGAAAACGAAAGTGTTGGATCGATTGCTTGTATAGTTGCCAATGCTGTCGCCGCGGCATAGTCGGAGTTTTCGAAGTACATGACTATGTTTTTGAAGCAGTTTTCGGATCCAAGATAGCTGAATAGCAGTTGACTGCTCGAGTCCGAGAAAAAACCTCCAATACCGGCAAGCGTAGAGCCATTTTTTATCTGAAGCTCGAGTCCCGTGCCGCTATCGTCTAGCTCGTAACTCGCCTTCATACTGCTGCAATTGGGGATATCGGAGAATTCCTCGTTAAGTCGTTCAATAAAGCCTTCAGGTGAAATTGAAAACGATCCGTCGCCAAGAAAGGAAGTAATTTCCTTTTCGTTACGAGTGTCAACGACCTCTCCGCATTTTTCGCATTCTCGTATTTCCTTTGAGGTGGCGTCTACGTAGTCAACTTCGGTAGTCCACGAGCCCGGTTGATGCCCAAGGGGTTTTCCATCGGTTTTACCACAGCGTTGACAGGTCTTCGGAACCGTGCACGTTGCTTCTTCCCATTCATGTCCGAGCGGTTCCCCCTCGGTTTTGCCGCAACTTTTACAGGTGCGAGGGCTTGTACAGCTCGCATTGGTCCAAAGCTTATGGGTGCAAAACAATTGGGGGAATAACGTGGGTAAACAGAAAACGACAGCAACTATTGCAGTAGCTGCAATAGCCGCCCGTTTTTTACCGCCTAATTTATGAATGGCTCTCGTTAGAAGTGAGTCGCCTTTTTCTTTGCTGCATACGACGCCATTTTCATTCGATGACTGATCTTCAGGGGAGGAGGCATCGTCTGCGCCATCAGAAAACTGATTCCCTTCGTTATCCGTCTTCTGTTCGTCAGGTGTGCCGGGCGTTTGCTCACCGTTTGGCTCTTTCATCTCATCATCCATGTTTAGCGAGTCTCCTCTCTCGTTTTAAATATGCGATGTTAACAACTGCGGTAGGTGAAACAGCTGGTGACATAAATATATCCCAGTTTGGGATATATCAAAATGGAATATAGCGTAAGCGGCATGAACGTTAATGCTAACAGGACATGCGGAAAATGCCTTTCCCAGATTCGTCGGGAGCAAGGTATCACTCAGGTTGAACTCGCAAGGAAACTGAGGGTACCTCAATCGTTCATCTCAAAGGTCGAGACCGGGGAACGCAGCCTTAGGGTTTATGAGCAGTTTGTCTATGCGGATGCACTCGGAATTACTGTTGAGACGCTAGTGCGTAAACTTGGGGCTGTTTTGAGTAGCGAAGATAATTAGATGACGTCACGCATCGATCATCAATTAGAAATTAAAACAGAGTTATAGGGCGAATGAGATGCTGGGAAGTGCGCCTGTATCAAATAGAAGCCAAATTATCAGCCCGGCGACTTTCCAGAGCGTAGGTTCCTGTAGCCGCCGCCAGTGAAGTTAACGTAGGGGAGGCCAGGGGCTTTGCCCCCAAATCTTTCCGCAGGACGGCAGGACCCCCGCCGCACGAAGTGCGCAGCGGGGGTCCTGTCATGTCCGAGGACGATTTGGGGCAAAGCCCCTGGCCTCCCCGGCGGGTATACGGTGCGGCGACTACAGGTATTCGATCTGGGCGCCCTCGGTGTCGCACGTCAGAATATGCGTATCGCACTTGGGGAACTGCTCGCGCAGCTTGACCTGCAGGAACTTCGCCACGATGGTATCGTCGGTTACGGCCATGAGGGTCGAGCCGGAGCCGCTGATCCAGATGGTCTTGGCGCCGCCGTTAAGGCAGGTGTCGCGCACAGCGTTGTAGTCGGGAATCAGACGGCGACGATAGGGTTCCTGGATACGGTCGTCATTGGCGGCGGCAATCAGGTCCAGATCGCCGGTCTCGAGACCGCGCGTCATGCCGGCGATGCGGCCCATCTGCCATACGGCGGTGGAGAGTGGAATCTCCTGCGGCACAACCTTGCGCGCCTCGCTCGTATGCACCTCGTAGGGCGGAATCACGGTAATAAAACGCAAGCGATCGCTCACCTCGTAGCGCAGGCACTGGGGGAGCGAATCAGTCGGCGTAAAGGAGCAAACGGCACCGCCCAGGATGGCAGGGGCGACGTTATCGGGATGGCCCTCGACCTCGGTGGCAATGCGGACGAGCTCGGCACGGTCGACGGTGTGGCCCGTCAGCGCGGCGGCCGCCATGATGCCAGCGACGACGCAGGTGGAGCTGGAACCCAGGCCGCGAGCGACGGGTACATCGGTCTGGATGTCGATGGCAACGGGGAAGGCCGGCTCGCCCCAGGCGGCCAGAGCATCGACAAAGCTCACATAGACCAGGTTGTTCTCGTTTTGGAACTCCTCGGGGCAGCCCGTGATGGTGAGCTTGTCGGTACGCTCGAAGGTGAAGTGCGAGTAGAGGCTGACGGCCATGCCGAGGGTGTCGTAGCCGATGCCTAGGTTGGCGCTGGTTGCTGGGACGGTGATTTTGATCATGTGGGTCCTCCTGGGCGGGTCTGGCCGTTTAGTTCGCTGCTCGGGCAGTCCTGGCTCGCTCGGAAAGCACATTAAGTGCTTTCCGGCTCGTGCGGAACTCGCGACGAACTAAACGGCCAGACCCGCTCGCATGCTCGTCATCATCCCGAAAGCTTAATAAAAAGAAGGTGCGCCGGCTTTCGCCGGCGCTTAATAAGGGGTTTAGTTGGTGCTCATTCGTTTTGCTGCAGACTCGACGTAGCTTGCCATCTCATCGACGTCGCAGACGTCTTCGAAGCGGACGGGCTTGGACTCGAGTTCGGCGAGCTGGGTCGGGGCGACCGTGTTGGTTGCCTGCTCGAGCACGCGCATAGCCTCAAAGTCGTCTTCGGGAACGTTGAGCCCCAGCGCGTCGCAGCAGGCGCGCGGGAACTTGTAGGGGCTGGCGGTCGAAAGCAGCACGCGGGCCTTGGCGCCCTCGGCGGGGGCGACCTTTTCAAAGACGTGATAGCCGCAAGCGGTGTGCGGGTCGATCACATAGCCGTTTGCATCCCAGCAGTTCTTGATGGCAGCGCGGACCTCGTCCTCGCTGGCCCAACCGCAGCCAAACACGCTCTGGATCTTTGCCAGCAGGTCTGCGGGAACTTCGTAGCGACCGGTCTGTGCCAGCTGCTCCATAAGGTCGGCAACAAGCTCGCAGTCGCCATCGGACAGGAAGTAGAGCATGCGCTCCAGGTTGGAGCTGATGAGGATGTCCATCGACGGCGAGATGGTCGTGTAGAACGGACGGTTGCGGTCGTAGACACCGGTGGTCAGGAAGTCAGCCAGCACGTTGTTCTTGTCGCTCGCGACGATGAGCTTGGCGACGGGCAGGCCCATGCGCTTGGCATAGTAGCCGGCCAGGATATCGCCGAAGTTGCCGGTCGGTACGCAGAACTCCACGGCGTCGCCGGCCTCGATGGCGCCGGCGCGCAGCAGTTGCGCATAGGCGGCAAAGTAGTAGACGACCTGCGGTACCAGACGGCCGACATTGATGGAGTTGGCGCTCGAAAGCACGGTGCCAGCGGCCTCCAGGCGCTCGGCAAGCTCCTTATCGGCAAAGATGCGCTTGACGGCGCTCTGGGCGTCGTCAAAGTTGCCGCGGATGCCGCAGACGGCGACGTTATCGCCCTCCTGCGTGGACATCTGCAGGTTCTGGACGCGGCTGACCTTGCCCTCGGGATAAAAGACAGTGATGCCCGTGCCCGGAGCGTCGGCAAAGCCGGCAAGTGCTGCCTTGCCCGTGTCGCCCGACGTGGCGGTGACGATCATGATGCGCTCGGCGCTGCCGTCCTTGGCAGAGGTGCGGGCCATCAGGCGGGGGAGCATCTGCAGGGCGACGTCCTTAAAGGCGCTTGTGGGGCCGCCAAAGAGTTCCATCACATAGGTCTGAGGGGCATCGGCGCCCGGTGCGGCGTCGAGTTTGACGAGCGGCGTGACCTCTTCGCTCGCAAACGTGCTGCGGTAAGCCTCGTCGACACACGCCGAAATTTCTTCGGCCGTGTAATCATTCAGTAACATTCCCAACACATCTTGAGCGATTTCAAAGTACGATTTATCTGCAAGCGAGCTGATATCGACCTGCTGGGTGCCGAGCTCGTCCGAGACAAACAAACCCCCGTCGGGAGCGATGCCGGTACGGATTGCCACCTTACTTGAGCACGATAAAGTGCGTCCTCGTGTACTATGATAAGTTCCCATATAACACTGCTCCTCGGATGCCTTGGTCCCAATCGGTGAAACCATGGTATCAGAGCGCGCAAAATAGGTTCGCAGAGGCTTTTTAGAAAGGTAACCTCCAGCCCATGATTAAGATTGCCAAGTTTGGCGGCTCGTCGGTCGCCGACGCCGAACACTTTAAGAAGATCAAGGCCATTGTCGACGCCGACCCGGCCCGCCGTTTTGTGGTGGTTTCTGCCTGCGGTCGCCGTTTTAAGGGCGATACCAAGGTGACCGATCTGCTCTACTTGGTCAACGCGCACGTCAAGTACCACGTGTCGTGCGAGGAGCTGCTCGAGGACATCGGCCAGCGCTATTTTGATATCGCTGACGAGCTGGGGCTCACCTATCCCATCCGCGAAGAGTTTGCGGCCTTTGCCGAGCGTGCTCGCTCCGGTGGCTACTCTACTGAGGAGCTCGTAAGCCGCGGCGAGTACTTTACCGCTCGCCTGATGGCCGAGTACCTGGGCCTGCCGTTCCTGGATGCCGCGACGGTCGTGGCGTTCCATCACGACGGTACGCTCAGCATGAATCGCACCTCCGAGCTGGTGCAGGAGTACGGTCAGCAGGGCGGCTTTGTTATGCCCGGTTTCTACGGCGCGACGCGTGAGGGCCAGATCAAGCTGCTCGATCGTGGCGGCGGCGATATCTCGGGCTCGATTCTGGCCAAGTGCCTGGGCGCCGACCTGTACGAGAACTGGACCGACGTCTCGGGCTTCTATTCTGCCGACCCGCGTATTGTTCCCGAGGCTCAGCCCATTGCGCGCGTTACTTACGAGGAGCTGCGCGAGCTTTCGTACATGGGCGCAAGCGTCCTGCACGAGGAGGCCGTGTTCCCCGTGCGCGAGGCGGGCATTCCGCTGGTCATCAAGAACACCAATGCGCCGCAGGACCCCGGCACCATCATTAGCGAGACGGCTGATGAAGGCGAGGCAGAGCCCATCATTACCGGCGTGACCGGCAAGCGCGGTTTTGTCGCCATCAACGTGGCCCGCGACCGCACCAAGCCCCGCGTTGGCTTTATGCGCCGTGCGCTTTCGGTCTTCGAGCGCTATGACGTTTCCGTCGAGCATATGCCCACCGGCGTCGACCGCTTTGGCGCCGTGGTGCAGGAGCAGGATGTGCACGATTCGCTGTACTCACTCGTGGGCGACATCCAGCAGGAGGTCGAGCCGCTCGAGATCGAGGTCGTTGAGGGTCTGGCGCTTATCGCGACCGTCGGTCGTAACCTGCGCGGCCGTGCAGGTATCTCGGGCCATCTGTTTGGCATGCTCGGCCAGGCTGGCGTGAGCGTGCGTATGATTTCGCAGAGCTGCGACGAGATCAACATCATTATCGGTGTCGAGGAGAAGGACTTTGACCTGGCGATTCGGACCATTTACCGTGCCTTCTCCGACGAAAATGGCATTGTGAAGGTCTCCGACCTGGAGGCTTCCGCGCCGGTTGATCCCGCTCTGGCCGCGCTCAAAAAGTAGCGACTGCTCGGTAGATTTTTGGGTCATGTCAAAAAATCTACGGCGGGGCGTTTCGTTTCGGTTTCGTTTCGACGGGGCGGGTTTCGTGCCTGCCCCGTTCTTGTATACACTGGCAACAATAATCGGCCTGCTTGGCGTGCGGGCGATAGCCACAACCTTTAAAGGGGGAAGCATGAAACAGTACACGGTTGCTATTTTGGGCGCGACGGGAGCCGTGGGCACCCAGATGCTCGAGTGCCTGAACGAGCAGGAGTTCCCGGTCGGCAAGCTCAAGCTGCTGGCGAGCGCACGCTCTGCGGGCAAGACCGTCGAGTTCCGCGGCGAGCAGGCTGTGATTGAGGAGGCTTGCCCCGAGGCTTTTGAGGGCTGCGACATCGTGCTCGGCGCTGCCGGCGACGATATCGCCAAGGAGCTGCTGCCCGAGGCCGTCAAGCGCGGCGCCGTCGTGGTCGACAACAGCCATGCCTTCCGTATGGATCCCGAGGTACCGCTGGTCGTGCCCGAGATTAATGCCGACGACATCAAGTGGCATCACGGTCTTATCGCCAATCCCAACTGCGCGACCATTATCGGCCTGGTTCCCACGTGGCCGCTGCATCAGCTCGCTGGCGTGAAGCGCATGATCGTCTCGACGTACCAGGCGGCTTCGGGCGCTGGTGCCCCCGGCATGGCCGAGCTTGAGGCCCAGCTGGCCGCCCTGGGCCGTGGCGAAGAGATTCCCGAGCCGCGCGCGTTTGCCGCCCAGCTGGCGAGCAACCTGATTCCGCAGATTGGCGGCGTCAAGGAAGAGGGCTTTACCTCCGAGGAGATGAAGCTGCAAAACGAGGGCCGCAAGATCATGCACCTGCCCGAGCTGCGCGTGAACTGCACCTGCGTGCGCGTGCCCGTGCTGCGCTCGCACTCCGAGAGCATTACGCTCGAGTTTGAGCGCGACATCACGGTGGAAGAGGCCCGTGCTGCGCTGGCTGCCGCTCCGGGCGTCAAGCTGGTTGACGACATGAGTGCCGAGGATGCGCACGATCGCTTCCCCATGCCGATGGATACCTCCGACCAGGACCTGATTTGGGTCGGTCGCGTACGCCGCGACATCTCGAACCCCGAGGCCGCACGTGGCATTACCTTCTGGTGCTGCGGCGACCAAATCCGTAAGGGCGCGGCAACCAACGCCGTCCAGATCGCTAAGCTGCTCTGCGAGTAGCGGTGGACCTGTCCGGCGGGGGCCGGGCTTGGTTTTCAGAACGTCCTCGACCATGTGTGGCGCCTTGTCCTGCTCCTTCGGAGCTGCGGACAAGGCGCCACACTGGTCTGCGGAATGTTCTGAAAACCAAGCCCGGCCCCC
>URUI01000029.1 GCA_900551015.1 uncultured Collinsella sp. | reverse complement strand
CGCCTGCCGTGCGCGTGCGCGTGCGGCCGCCGGCTCCGATGCCCGTATGAACGGCTGCGCGCTGCCGGTCGCCATTGTGTGCGGCTCGGGCAACCAGGGCATTACCTGCGCGCTGCCCGTCATGGAATATGCCGACTACCTGCGCTGCGACCACGAGCGTCTGGTGCGCGCCGTGATACTGTCCGACCTTATTGCCGTGCACATCAAGAGCTATATTGGTGCGCTCTCGGCGTTTTGCGGTGCTATTTGCGCCGCGTGCGGTGCTGGTGCCGCGATTACCTGGCTGTGCGGTGGCACGCGCGAGCAGATTGGTGCTACGGTCTCCAATACGCTCGGTAACGTGGGCGGCATCGTGTGCGATGGCGCCAAGGCAAGTTGCGCCGCCAAGATTTCGGCTGCTGTCGATGCAGCGATTTTGGGTCACGATATGGCCATGCAAGGCCGCGGCTTCCATGCCGGCGAGGGCCTGATCCAGGATACGGTGGAGGAGACGATCGCCAGCATGGGCTATGTGGGCCGTGTAGGCATGAAGGATACCGACGTCGAGATCCTCAACATCATGATCGGCAAAACCCAAGTCTGTTAGTTGCGCGGTTTTACCAAACCGCGCAACCAGTTGCCGCTGCAAACGCCCCTAAGCGGCAATCTGCCTTTCAATCGTCGGGCATGGCCAGAAGGCCTATGCCCTCCTCGTTCAAGGCACATTGCTCGCTTAGGGGCGTTTTCGCTGACTTATGCTCAACCTGTGGCGCTATTTTGTTTGGAACGGCTGCCGTCAAACAATGTTTGTATGTAGTCGTTGGGGACGTTCTTGTTTGACTAGACGTTTAAGAACGTCCCCAACGACTAACCCTTACGATAGTTCGTCGGCTACTTGATGTTCGTAGAAGGCTTCTACTACGGCGTTAAAGTCGCGGGCGAAGTCTTCCATGGTTCCGCGCCAAGTGGCTCGGCCGGGTTTTCCCTGGCCAACATAGGCGGTTTGAATACCGCAGGCGGGGCTGGGGAAGTCGCGCTTGGGGTCGTTGCCCACCATAAGGACCTCGTGCGGCTCGAGCCCCATCACCTGAAGCTGCTCTAGATAGTAGGTGGCATCGGGTTTGCAACGGGTGGCGTTTCCCATATGCGTGACGAGCTCAAAGGGGGCGTCGGCCAGGTCGCCCCAACCCATACGGCACTCGATGGCCCCCTGTGGAAAGCTGGGGTTCGTAAAGAGCGCGCAGCGCAGGCCCGCGTTCTGTACCGCCTGAAGCGCGGCGTGTGCACCCGGCATGGCGTGGGCATTGATGACGTCGTCATTCTTGTACGGCAGGACTTCGCGATCGTAGTAGGTAAACGCCTCGTAGATGAGTGGATCCGAGAGGCAAATGCCGCACCGGCGCTCAACCTCTTCTTGGTAGAACTCAAGATTGGTGCGATTATCCGTGCCGCTTCGACGATTGGCGTTGAGGTCGACCAGAATCGTGCCCAGGCGCGCCGTCGTGCCACCGCGGCTGCGTCGACCGATATCCGCGAGCATCGACGATACATCCTTAAAATAGCGAAGGATGAACGCGTTGAGGTTGATGCTAAGAAGCGTCTCGTCCATATCGAAAACGACTGCTTTGAGCACGCGGGCACCTTTCTCGAAAAATCGTTCCAGAATCGTATGTCTGGGATACTTTACCCCAAAGGCGTATGGGCAAACTACTTATCGTCAAGTTGTGGAGACAGCTGTCCATAAGATTACGAAAAAGTCTTCACACGAGTAAAAAAACGCAGTTCACGCTTGAAATCGAACCCATTTCCCCGTAACCTATACGAACGTGATTGCATAAGCGTCACATTAGTATCTGTCGGCTCCCGAGTGTTCCTAAACGTTGTGTGCTTGTCGCACCCTTCTGTAGGTCCTAGCAATCGGGGCCCCGTAGTTCGAAAGGGGTCCACCTTTGAGTGAGATTCAGAACTCGTCCATTTTCTCTCTTGACGATGTCAACGAGGAGGAGATGAACAACCTCATCGACGGTACGATTACCGACTTTGATGAGGGCGATCTCGTTAACGGCACTGTCGTTAAGATCGAGCATGACGAGGTGCTCGTTGACATCGGATTCAAGTCCGAGGGCGTTATCCCGGTCCGCGAGCTGTCCATCCGTAAGGACGCTAACCCTGCAGACATCGTTGCACTTGGTGATCCCATCGAGGCCCTGGTTCTCCAGAAGGAGGACAAGGACGGTCGTCTGGTTCTGTCCAAGAAGCGTGCCGAGTACGAGCGTGCCTGGAACCGCATCGAGGAGAAGTTTAACTCCGGCGAGAACGTCGAGGGCGAGGTTATCGAGGTTGTCAAGGGCGGCCTGATCCTCGACATCGGCCTGCGTGGCTTCCTGCCCGCTTCCCTCGTCGACCTCCGTCGTGTCAAGGACCTCACCTCCTACATGGGCACCCGTATCGAGGCCCGCGTCATCGAGATGGACCGCAACCGCAACAACGTCGTCCTCTCCCGTCGCGTCGTGCTCGAGGAGTCCCGTAAGGCCGAGCGCTCCGAGATCCTGTCCAAGCTCAAGTCTGGCATGCGTCTCCAGGGCACCGTTTCCTCCATTGTCGACTTCGGCGCCTTCGTCGATCTCGGCGGTATTGACGGCCTCATCCACATCTCCGAGCTCTCCTGGAACCACGTCAACCATCCTTCCGAGGTTGTTAAGGTCGGCCAGGAGGTCGAGGTCGAGGTTCTCGACGTCGATCTCAACCGCGAGCGCATCTCCCTGGGTCTCAAGCAGACCACCGAGGATCCGTGGCGCGCACTGGTCAAGAAGTACCCCGTCGGCGCTATCGTCGAGGGCACTGTGACCAAGCTTGTCCCGTTCGGCGCTTTCGTCGACCTGGGCGAGGGCATCGAGGGCCTGGTGCACATCTCCGAGATGGCCAACAAGCACGTCGACCAGCCTTCTCAGGTCACCCACGTGGGCGACAAGGTGCAGGTCAAGGTCATGGAGATCGACCTCGACCGTCGTCGTATTTCTCTGTCCATGAAGTCTGCTGCTGAGACTCTGGGCGTCGAGATCGAGGTTACCCCGCTGCCTTCCGAGAAGAAGGACGAGGAGACCGACGCCGAGTAAATCGGTTTGACGATCACTTGTTTTAAGGGGCCCGTCCGTAATGGACGGGTCCCTTTTTGCATTTGCTGCTGAGGTGCGCGATGTCGTCCGCGCGCAATGCTGTCCGGGCTGTCCACAGGCTATTGGGTTGTTGGTGCATGAGAAAAGCCGACATCCCGCCTCGGGGAGGAGGCGGGAACGCACCGAGTAGACGGAGGGGTGCGGAGCGCGGTCGCGTCTCGACTGACGACGTTGCCCATCGACAGCCCTATTGTACTGCATGGCGTGGTTCTTGGTTTATCGTGTCGAACACTTGTGTTGTGCCATTGCCCGCGGCAACGGTGTGCTACACTCTTGCACTGCTGAGTGGGCCAGACGGTCGCGCGATGTGCTGCTTGCAGCACGCGTGAGGAAAGTCCGGGCTCCAGAGGGCGGGATGCCGGCTAACGGCCGGGCGGAGTGATCCGACGGAAAGCGCCGCAGAAAAGAAGACTCCCACCTGCGCCGCAAGGCGTAAAGGGAAAAGCTGAAACGGTGGTGTAAGAGACCACCAGCGTCGTGGCAACACGGCGGCTTGGCAAGCCCCATCCGGAGCAAGCGCGAATAGGAACGCTATGGGCCGGCCCGGTCCGCGTTCGGGTAGCGTGCGTGGAGCTGCACGGTAACGTGCAGACAAGATAAATGACCGTTCACGACAGAACCCGGCTTATCGGCCCACTTGGCATTTTTGTTACCCTGACAATTGGTACGACCTTTGCCGTATTATTGAGGCTGTTTGTTGCTCTGCTTGTTGTTGAGGGGCTTTTTTGGACAGTTATTTTACTCTGCAATTGAATATTGAGGCTTCGGGCGAGTTTGTGGACCGCAAGAGCCGGTTTATTGCCCAGTTGATCCATATTGAGTCCGAGGACGAGGCGAATGCCTTTATCGAGATGGTTCGCAAGCGCCATTACGACGCTCGACACAATGTTCCTGCGTGGATTTTGGTCGATGGGCGCGAGCGCCAGAGCGATGACGGTGAGCCAAGCCGCACGAGCGGTATGCCGACGCTCGAGGTGCTGCGCGGCGCGGGGCTCAAAAATGTTTGCTGCGTGGTGACGCGCTATTTTGGTGGCACGCTGTTGGGGCCTGGTGGCTTGGTGCGCGCCTATACCGCGGCGACGCAGGCGGCGGTGGCCGCAGCTCAGGAGGCTGGGCAGATCGTCGAGATGACGAGTGTCGTGCCGGTTGACGTGCATGTGGCCTATCCGCAGTATGAGCAGGTGCTTCGTTTGGCGCAGGATTCGGGTGCCAAGGTTTCGGATACCGATTACGCGGATGCCGTGACGATTCATTTCGTGTTTAAAGCGGGGGAGCAGGAGCCGTTTTGCGCTAAGATTCGCGAGCTTATGGCGGGGCGCGATGAGATTGAGGTCGGCGCCCCCGAGTTTGCCGAGTTCTAACGGCAACGGCCGGCGTGCTTTTGGGTGTATCCCAAGCGCGCCGGCCGTCGTTTTTTTGTTGCTGCCGCTTACTCGGCGAACTGCTTTAGCACATCGCAGGCGATTTCGACGGCATCGTCGATGCAGCCGGGGCAGCTGCGGAGCGGGCCCGTATCCGATCCGATGCCCTTGAGCGTGCCGCAGACGGTCGTCGTGTTCTTCTCGCCAAAACGCTTGGCGATTTCGCGCGACAGCTTGTAGGTCAGGCCCTTGGTCTTGGGGTTTTCCATGCCGTCGCTCATTACAAAGCCCATGATGGCCACGGCGCCCGAGATGGCGCCGCAGGTTTCGGTCATGCCGCCCATGCCGGCGCCAAAGCCCTCGGTGAGGGTAAAGGCGACCTGGGGGTCGAGCCCAACGGCGGGCGCGAGCGTGCAGGCGACGGCCTGGGCGCAGTTAAAGCCACGGGCGTGGTATTCGGCAGCCTGAGCCTGACAGGCGTTGATATCGAGCTGGGCCGTATCGATTTGCTTCATCGTTGTCTCCTTGATCACGGTGTACCCGCCTATGGTACCCGTGACGGTGCATGTAATCATCGAGAGCTTCATGTATGCCTCATTTTTATCTATCGAGCAAATGCCGAAGGCTTGAGATAAATACCCCTGATTCATTTGTCCCATAACCTACCTTTGGGATGGGTTGAGAGGGGTGCAGGGTAGCGGTATCGTGAACCGAATAGAACAAAACCCAAGTAAGGGAGATAGATATGAGCGATCAGACCATCGGTACGACGTGTGTCCAGGGCGGTTATCGCCCGGGTGATGCAGAGCCGCGCCAGGTGCCTATCTACCAGTCAACCACGTGGAAGTACGACACGTCGGAGCACATGGGCAAGCTATTTGACCTGGAGGAGTCTGGTTACTTCTACAGCCGTCTGCAGAACCCCACGTGCGATTTGGTTGCCGCCAAGATCTGCGAGATGGAGGGTGGCACCGCTGCGATGCTCACGAGCTCGGGCATGGCCGCGAACTTCCTCGCGATCTTTAACGTTGCCGGCGCCGGCGATCACGTGGTCGCGAGCTCTGCCATCTACGGCGGTACCTACAACCTGCTTGCCCATACCATGGGTCGTATGGGCTTGACCTGCACGTTCGTTGCCCCCGACTGCACCGATGAGGAGCTCGAGGCAGCCTTTGAGCCCAACACTAAACTCGTCTTTGGCGAGACCATCGCCAATCCCGCCCTCGCCGTACTCGATATTGAGCGCTTTGCCAAGGCCGCGCATGACCACGGCGTGCCGCTGATGGTCGACAACACCTTCCCGACACCCGTGATGTGCCGTCCCTTTGAGTGGGGCGCCGATATCGTTACGCACTCCACCACCAAGTACATGGATGGACATGCTGCCTACCTGGGCGGCGTGATCGTCGACCACGGCCAGTTTGACTGGATGGCCCATGCGGACAAGTTCCCGGGTCTCACCACGCCCGACGAGAGCTACCACGGCGTGACCTATGCCGAGAAGTTCGGTCGCGAGGGCGCCTTCATTACCAAGGCCACCGCTCAGCTCATGCGCGATCTTGGTCCCATGCAGAACCCGCAAGCAGCGTTTTTCCTGAATAGCTCGCTCGAGAGCCTGCATGTGCGCATGCCGCGTCATTGCGAGAATGGCCTGGCCGTTGCCAAGTTCCTGCAGAGCCATCCCAAGGTGCGCTTCGTGAGCTATCCGGGCCTGGAGGGCGACAAGTACTATGACATGGCTCAGAAGTACATGCCCAACGGTACCTGCGGCGTTGTGAGCTTTGGCTTTAACGGTGGTCGCGCGGCGGCCGAGACCTTTATGAAGAGTCTCAAGCTCGCTCAGATCGCCACGCATGTGGCAGACGCCCGCACCTGCTGCCTGCATCCCGCTAACGCTACGCACCGCCAGATGAACGATGAAGAGCTTATCGCTTGCGGCATCTCCGCCGACATGGTACGCCTGTCGTGCGGCCTCGAGGACACGGCCGATCTGATTGCCGATCTTGAGCAGGCGCTCGAGCAGTGCTAGGCTAGCGTTCGCACAGGGCGCCGATCCTGGCAGAAAGCATCGGCGACCTTTTGTTCCGATTCCGTAGGCGGGACCCCAATCGCGACTGTTTGCAGGCGATCGGGGCCCCGTTTTTGCGTTGCGCCACTCGAAAGGATGGATATGGAGAAAACCGCAGAGCAGCTGCGTCGTGAGCACATTGCGCTTGAGGGCGACACCCATGGCAAGAACAAATGGGCGATTCTGTTTACGGTACTCATCATGACGTTTATGGTGTGTCTTGATTCGACCGTCGTGACCGTGGCGCTGCCCGTGATGCAAAAGGAGTTGGGCGTGGGTCTCGACCGCATCCAGCTGGTGAGCTCGGTGTACCTGCTTGCGACGTGCGTGGCTATGCTGCCGTTTGGCCGCTTGGGCGACGTGCGCGGTAAGGTGGGCGTATTCCAGCTGGGTGTCATCGTCTTTGCGGCCGGCTCGCTGCTGTGCGGCCTTTCGGCCTCGCTCGACGTTCTTATTCTGGCACGCATTGTGCAGGGCGTCGGTTGCGCGGCGGCCATGGCCAACAACATGGGTATCATCACCGAGTCATTTCCGGCGCGCGAGCGCGGTCGTGCCATGGGTATTCTTGCGACCTTCGTAGCCCTCGGCATGATGTGTGGCCCCGTGCTCGGCGGCATGCTGGTGGCAAGCTTTCCCTGGGAGAGCATTTTCCTCATCAATCTGCCCATTGGCGTCATCTCGTTTATCGTGGGGCTCTACACGCTGCCGCATGTTAAGCCGGAGGCCGGTGAGCGCCCCATGTCCCTGATTGAGGCTGCTCGCCGCTGCTTTGCAAATCCGGCCTTCACTATCAACCTTGCCTGCATGCTCATCGTGTTTGTTGGCATTGGCGCATCCGAGTTTATCCTGCCGTTCTATTTTCAGGACGCCCACGGCTTTGGTTCCGACATCTCCGGACTACTCTTTTTGGCGCTACCGATGGTGAATGCCTTTATCGGGCCGCTTTCGGGTACGGTTTCGGATCGTGTTGGCTGCGAGGGCCCCACGGCGGTCGGCCTGGGCGTGTACGTGTGCGGCCTCTTTGCGGTAAGCACGCTCGACGAGCGCTCTTCTATTCCTGTGATCGTGTGCTGCGTCGCGTTTATGTCGTGCGGTACGTCGATTTTTCAGAGCCCCAATAACTCGCTGTATATGGGCTCGGCTCCGCGCGAAGCACTTGGCTTTGCGGGCAGCCTGGGCAGCCTGGCGCGCTATGCTGGCATGGCACTCGGCATTACGGTGGCGTCGAATATCCTGTATGGGCAGATGAGCGTGGCGATGGGCGAGGCCGTGACCAGCTTTGTTACAGGCCGTTCGGATGTGTTCCTGTTCGGCTTTCGCTCGGTGTTCTACGTGCTCATGGCTGTGGTCACTGTGGGCTTTGCGCTCGCCATGGTGCGTTTGGTGAAGATGCGCGCCCGCCATTAACTTGTGGGGGCAGGCTTGCCATGAATCGGGCCTATCGACTGGTCTTGCGGCTTTATGGTGCGCAGGGGCTTGTGGGGCGGGCGGGGGTCGGTCCGTGGTAGACTATCGAACAACGTTTATTAATCGCGCGGTATCGTTGCCGCGAGAAGGGGTTGCGCCATGCAGGAGCTTGAGGATCGTATTCGCCGTGACGGCATCGTAAAGGCCGGTAACGTCCTTAAGGTCGATGCCTTCCTCAACCACCAGTGCGACGTTGAGCTGTTCGACCACATGGGCGCTGAGTGGGCCCGTCTGTTCAAGGATGTCGAGATCAACAAGATCCTGACGATTGAGGCTTCGGGCATTGGTATGGCCTGCATAGCGGCTCAGCATTTTGGCGGCGTGCCGGTGGTCTTTGCCAAGAAGGCGCAGTCCATCAACCTTGACGGCGAACAGTATGCCACGACCATCTACTCCTTTACCAAGCAAAAGGAGTACCCGGTCATCGTGGGCAAGCGCTTCCTGTCCGAGGGCGACAAGATCCTGATCATCGACGACTTTTTGGCCAACGGCTGCGCACTCGAGGGTCTTATCAAGATCTGCGAGGCTGCGGGTGCCGAGGTGTCCGGTATTGGCATTGCGGTGGAAAAGGGTTTCCAGGGCGGCGGCGATAAGCTCCGCGAGCGCGGCTTTCGCGTTGAGAGCCTGGCCCGTATCGCCGATATGGACTGCGAGAACGGCGAGATCACCTTCGCCTAAGCGCGCAACACAAGCGATTGGTATGCGATGTGACAAAGGGGCTCTCCCTTTGTCACATTTTTTTGTATGAGGGGAGGTGTTGATATGGATCAGAACACGATGGGATGGCGCGAGTATGCGCGCTATGCCGAGATGTCGGTCGAGGAATTGGCGCGCGATTGCGAGGTGCAGGTGTTTCGCGCGACGGGTCCGGGTGGACAGGGCGTGAACACGACGGACTCGGCGGTACGCATGAGACATATCCCTTCGGGGATTACCGTGACGGCGCGCGAGAGCCGCAGTCAGTTCCAAAACCGTAGCAGCTGCCTGCGTAAGCTGCGCGCTGAGCTTGAACGTCGCGGGCGTCCACCGCGCCGACGCGTAAAGACCAAGGTGCCTCGGCGCTCTCGCCAGCGCAGGCTCAGTGACAAGCACTTCAACGCCATTAAAAAGGCCAATCGTCGCAAGCCGGGCAGCGACGAATAACTTCCTCACAAGTTGCGGTGAAATAGAGACTATTTTTCGGCTTTAGCTGCATAAACAGTCCCTATTTCACCGCAACTCAGGTGGGTTAGCGGGTTGGGTGCCAGACGTGGAGGGCCCCTGCGAGGATGTCCACCTCGATGCGCGAGGCGACGATGGGCTCGCCGTCGGCCTGGATGGGGTAGTCGGGTTCCCCAAAGGTGAGCTCGGCGTGGCGGCAGCGGTGCATGCGAACCGGCGGCAGCCTGGTATGGTGGCCGTCCTTGGCCGAAAGAAACATAGGCAAGGCAACCGCGCGAGGGACGGGGCCGCAAGCGTAGCAGACGTCGAGGATGCCGTCGCAGGGGTCGGCGTCGGGACAGACGCGATAACCCGAACCATAGGTGGGCCCCAGCTGGATGGCCATAATAATCGCGCGTACGCGTTCGGCTGGCGCGCCATCAAAGCTGATGGTCATGGGGTAGTTGCGGTAGCGCAGGCCAAACTGCTCAAGTCCCGATAGGGTGTAGAGCGGAGCGCCGGCAAGGCCCGTCTTTTCGCGCAGCTCGGTGGTGCCCAGGCCGATGGCGGCATCGATACCGACGGAGAGCGTCTGGTCGTAATACTCGACGGTCGCCTCGCCGCTGCCGCTTGCGGGGTTCCATGAGCGAATGCGTCCGATATCCTGGTGCTGCAGCTCGCAGGTGAGCAGCGCGCCAAAATCTTTGCCGGAGAAATCGTCGATACCGAGCGTTTGGGCAAAATCATTGCCGGAGCCTACGGGCAGGACGGCAAGCGCCGGTCGAACCGCCTTTTCTTGCGCCATCAAGCCATTGACGACCTCGTGGATCACGCCGTCGCCGCCGAGTGCGATAACCGTGCGGTAGCCCTGGGCCTGTGCGGCAAGTACCTTGGCATGTCCCATGCGCTCGGTCAGCACCAGGTCAAACTGGGATGTGCGCGCGGTCATATCCAAAAAGCGCTGCAGGCGCTCGGCAACCTCGTGCGCGGCGCCCGACTGGGCGGCAGGATTGGCGATGATGAGCGTGCGACCAAAATCAGTTGCGTGCATGGGGCGACTCCCGGCGTATGACGTGACGGTGCGGTCGCGCTCGGGTCAAAGTGCCCCCGATTGTGGCTGCACGGCGAATACTAACGTCTACTCTATCAGGTCGTTGTGCCGCTCGATAGCCTCTGCCACCGTGTGGCCCTCGTCCACAATAAGCGAACGGCGTTTAGGCGAGACAATACGCTGCGCGGGATATACGCCGCGGTGGCCGCCGACGAGATAGCTAATAAACGAAACGATCACGAAGAAGCCCGCGGCCGTTCCGTGGAACAGGTCGATGGCCATCATACAGGTGGTGATGGGCACGTTGAGGCCGGCGCAGAACACACCGAGCATGCCGAGGGCCGCCACAAAGCTCGGGTCGAGCCCGGTGAGGCATCCGATCCATCCGCCGAGCGCCGCACCGATGCCAAACAGGGGCGTGACCTCGCCGCCTTGGAAGCCGGCGCCCAGGGTGAGCGCCGTCACCACGAGCTTGATGGCTGCGTCGGCAAGGGTCGTGTTACCGGCGAACCCGGCGCACGAGAGCCAGGTGGCAAGGCCGGCATACTTCCAGGCGTCAAGCATCGCGTAGGCCGCGAGCACCACGAGCGCGCCCACGAGTGCGCGAGCAAGGTAGTTGGTGATAAAGCGACCGTACAGGTTTTTGACGGTCCGAACCGACCAGGCAAAGAGGCGCGCGGTGAGACCAAAGATGATGGCGCTGACAACAACGATGGCAACCGTCCGCGGCGTCATGTCGGGGACGCTGGCGATAACATTCGTCTCATACTCGGTGCCAAGGGCGAGTGATGTAAAGTAGCCGGTAAACGATGCGACCAGGCAGTAGATGCCCGCGGTGTAGTCGATCTTGCCGATAAAGCACATCTCCATGCCAAAAAAAGCTCCGGCAAGGGGCGAGCCGAATACGGCGCCAAAGGCCGACGAGATGCCGGCGAGCATGAGGTCGTGGTGGTCATGCTTTTTGAGGTGGGCGAGGTTCGAGATGTTGCTGGCGATGGTGCCGCCAATCTGCACCGCGGCTCCCTCGCGACCGGCCGATCCGCCCGTTAGGTGCGTGAGCGTGGAGCAGACGAAGGTGAGGACGGCCATGCGCATATGGATGAGGCGTGTGCCCAGGGCGGAGTCAATGACCAGGTTGTTGCCACGCTTGGCGGCGAGACCGTGGTTCTTGTAGACCCACGCGGTGGCCATGCCCACGATGGGGAGCAGGGCGAACACCCACGCATGGTGCTCGCGATAATCGGTCGCGATATTCAGCGAGGCCAAAAACGCCCACGCGGCAACGCCCATGGCGAGTGAGACGATAACTACGAGCGCGAGCAGCTTGGCGCTTGCGAGCATGTTGCGGGCATTGCGGCGCGTGTCTGCAGCCAAGAGCTGCTCGGAGCGGGTTAGTTGATGCCTGCCTGCCGTGATGACGTCGTTCAGGGAGAAAAGACCGCCGTCGTCGAACGGTTGGGAATGATCCTGCGCTTCGTTTGCGCTTTCGGGTTTGTCGGTAAAAGCCATACGTTCCTCTTTTAGGTTGCAACGCAAGCATTATAGAACGTGTCAAACGTGACAAATCGGCAGGTTGGTTTTGTTTCTGTTTCGCTGCTCGCGGCCGACAGATGTATTCGAGAACGTGGGTCATGTCGCCGTCGTGCAGCGGGGGATTATACTGAGATAAACATAATGAATCGGCGCCCGTGATGTGCGCCGCGGATTAAAGAGGTACATGTGGCAGAGGAACTCATGCGGCTGGAGGACGCCCAGGCGATTGTCCTTTCACAGATGCAAATGACGGAAGTTGTCGAGATTCCCGTATGGCAGGCCGCCGGCCTTCCCTTGGCCGAGGACGCGGTGGCCGATATCGATATCTCGCCGTTTGCCAACAGCGCCATGGACGGATACGCCGTGCGCTCGGCGGACTTGGCACAGGCATCTGGCGAGGCGCCGGTGACGCTCGACGTTATCGGACACGAGGCCGCGGGCCATGTGTTTAAGGGTACCATCGGCGCGGGCGAGACGGTCCGCATCATGACAGGCGCGCCGGTACCCGGGGGCGCGGATGCCGTGGTGAAGTATGAGATCGTCGATGTGCTCGACGGCGACGGCAACGAGGGCTCGCACGTGAGCTTCTCGGCGCCTGCTAAAGTGGGGGAGAACGTTCGCTCTGCCGCCGAGGAGGCCCATGCCGGCGACGTCGTTATGCGCGCCGGCGAGGTTGTGGCCCCGGCCGGCGCCGGCTTGTTGGCGAGCGCCGGGTATGCGAGCGTGAAGGTGCATGCCGCCCCGCGCGTGGGCATTATCTCGCTGGGGACGGAACTGGTCGCGCCGAGTAAGCTGCCGGCGCGCGGGCAGATTCGCGATTCCAACTCCTCGGCGTTAATGGCCGAGGCGCTCGATGCCGGGGCAGATCCGGTGTTCTTTGGCATCGCTCCCGATGATGAGCAGGCGATTGCCGAGCTTGTGCATCGTGCCGTGCAGGAGTGCGATTTTGTCATTACGAGTGGTGGCGCCTCGGCGGGCGATTACGACTACGTGACGGCGCTTGTCCGGCGCGAGGGCGAGGTGCTGTTCGATCGCATTTCGATGCGTCCGGGTAAGGCCATCACGTTTGGCTTGCTCGGGGGCAAGCCTTACCTGGGGCTTTCAGGCAATCCGGCCGCGGCGTATGTAGGCTTTGAGATGCTTGCCCGCCCGGCGATTCGCAAGATGCGCGGCTTTGCCGAGGGCGTGCGTCCCGTGCAGCAGGCGACGCTCACGCACGGCGTGAAAAAGCGACAGCATCGCCGTTTCTTCGATCGCGCCACGGTTTTGCGCGACCCCGAGACCGGTGAGCTGTTGGTGACCGAGGCCAAGACGCAGAATTCGGCGCTGCTCGGCACGATGCAACGGGCCAACTGCCTGCTGCGTATTGACGAAGGACCGTGTGACCTTGCGGCGGGCGACGTCGCGGATGTCGTGCGTGTCGACCTGCCTGAGGGCACGGTGCTATAGGAGGAATGGTATGGAGTTGAAGATTTCGATCGTGACGTGCTCGGATACGCGTGATCTTGCCCAGGACGAGGCGGGTGCTGCGCTCGAGGAACTCATCGTGGCGCAGGGCTGGACGGTCGCCTCACATGTGGTCGTGCGTGACGACGTCAGTGAGATCGGTGATGCCATTGCGGAAGCCGCCGATGAGTGCCACGCCAATGTCGTGCTCACCTGCGGCGGCACGGGTCTTTCGATGCGCGACGTGACACCCGAGGCGACGCGTGTCGTCTGCGACCGCGATGTGCCGGGTATTGCCGAGGCAATTCGTGCCTACTCCATGACCAAGACGCGCCGCGCCATGCTCTCGCGCGCCGTGTGCATGCAGCGTGGGTATACGCTTGTCATCAATTTTCCGGGATCCACGAAAGCGGCCCGCGAAAGCTGGGAGGCCGTGAGCGATCAGCTGGAGCATGCGGCCCAAATGACGGCGGGCGGCGGGCACGCCAAATAAGCGCACTACCTGCGGCGGAGCGACCTTATGGGCTGCTCCGCTTTTTTATGCAGCGACAGTGCGAGCCGTTTCGTGGTTATCGGTAAAAGAATATTCTCATGTGAGAGATATTAATTCACTAACATTATTCTCGAGGAAGTATAATCCGGTAACAGAATAAAGCCTGCGGCGGGGTGCCCGGGTATATCTTTCGAAAGGGTTGAACATGTTCGATATGGTTTCTCGCCGCGGATTCGTCTCGCTTTCTGCTGTCGCCGCTGCCGGCCTTGGCCTTACCGGCTGCTCCGGCAATAAGACGTCTGAGCCGGCCGGCTCCGATGCCGGTTCCGCCAAGGCTTCGTCCAAGAAGACTGTCGAGCTTCAGGTCTTTGCTGCCAACTCGCTCGAGAAGGCTCTGCCCGAGGTTCAGGAGCTCTACACCGACCAGACCGGCATCACGTTTGCCGACACGCAGTTTAAGGCGTCCGGCGACCTTGTCGAGCAGATGCGCGCCGGCGCTACGGTCGATGTGCTCATTACCGCTTCCAAGGGCACCATGGATGACGCTGAGACCGCCGAGCTCGTCGACACCGACACCCGTGAGGATATGTTCGTCAACGACCTCGTGATCATTCGCGCCGAGGGCTCCGACACCAAGATCGAGGCCATCGCCGATGTCGCGAATCTGGACGGCAAGATCGCCATCGGCGACGCCAAGACCGTCCCAGCCGGCAAGTACGCCAACCAGGCGCTGGCTTCCGTGGGCCTCTACACCGGCACCGAGGGCGATGACGGCGACTATGCTCCCCAGATCGCCGACAAGGTAGCGCTGGCCGACAAAGTTGGTACCGCCGCCGCCTATGTGTCCACAGGCGACTGCGTGGCCGGTTTTGTCTACAGCTCCGATATCTTCCGCTACGACGGCATCGAGGAGGCCTTCGTGTGCCCCGAGGATTCGCACAAACCCATCGTGTACCCGGGTGCCGTTGCCGAGAGCTCCGAGCACGCCGACGAGGCCAAGGCGTTCATCGACTTCTGTCTGACCAACAAGAAGGCTCAGAAGATTTGGGCTAAGTACGGCTTCGAGCTTTCCGAGTAGTGCGGCTTGGCGCTATAATTCCATCGTTTTGTGTTTCACTCCGCCCTTGTATTCGCTTGGAGCTTTTCGTGCTTAATCGATTCCGCATGCTTGTCGCCTGTGCTTTGGCCTTCGCGCTTTGCTGGGTGCCGGGATTTGCGTTTGCTGGGGACGCTGAGGACGGGGCCCAGGTTGCTGCGACCACTCACGGGCTCTCCTATGGGATCGAGGGTTTTGAGCGGTTGGCCAAGGGGACCGCTCGTGCCATGGAGGGCCAGCCTGAGGGCTACCGGTTTCCCGTCGACGAGGACGTGGACCTTGTAGTGGCGCCTGCTGCCGATCGCGTTGTGGTGTGGATATCGCCCAAGGCAGTCGAGAAGTATGGATTGGATCCGCAGGACAACGAGTGCGTATCGGGTCTCAAGGCCCTCGTCTGTAAGCTCGACAGCGTAAACTGCATGGGAGGCGCGCAGCTGGGGGACATTGATCTTCCTTGGTATGTCACGACGGAAACAACGTTTGATGCCGGTGGGTATACCTATGGCTTTGACGAGCGCGGTGCGGATGGGGACCGCTATGTGGTGATTGCATCCGCCTCGGGTGATGCCAAGGGCGGCGCGCGTTGGCTTGATAGCGCTCAAATGGTAGGAGCATCGTCTGTCGTGTTGCGGGATGAGCAGGGGCCCTTGACCTCTCTGGCCTCCTTTTTGGACGACATCGACTATCGCCCGCTTTGGGTGTCCATTAAAACGAGCGGCCTTGCCCTGCTGATTTCCTTTGCGCTGGGCCTGTTCGCCGCGTGGAAGACTATGGGTACCTCGAGTCGCATCAAGGGCCTGCTCGACTCGGTCTTTACGATTCCCATGGTGCTGCCGCCCACGGTCTGCGGCTTTCTGCTCCTCATGTTGTTTGGACGCTCGACCGGGGTGGGCCAGTGGCTCATCGCGCACGGCGTCTCGATCGTCTTTACGTGGCCGGCGGCGGTGATATCTGCTGTGGTGGTGTCGTTTCCCCTGGTCTACCGTACGGCACTCGGTGCTTTTGAGAGCCTTGACACACAGATGCTCGATGCCGCGCGAACCCTGGGATGGTCCGAACGTCGCATCTTTGCCAGGCTTATGATGCCGCTTGGCTGGCCTTCGATTGCCGCTGGCACGGTGCTCGCCTTTGCCCGCGCGATGGGCGAGTTTGGCTGCACCCTGTTCTTTGCGGGCAACTACGCCGGTATCACGCAGACCATTCCCATCGCCATCTACTTTGAGTGGATGGGCGGCAACACGTCGGTGGCCCTCTTTTGGGTCGTCGTCGTGATCGTGTTTAGTTTCCTGGTCATTTTGTTCATCAATATGTACACGGCGCATTCGCAAAAGTACCGCGAGCGGGGCCTTTCCCGTGCGGAGCGCAAACAGGCCAAAGATCGCGCCGGACAGGGCGATTCGCTCGACCCGGCGGGCGGCGATGCCTTGCGTATCGATCGCGAGGCGCTGGCCGAGCTCATGTGCGATGATGCCGCATTGCAGGGAGGTCGATAGGCCATGTCGCTCGTTCTGGATATCAAAAAGCGCTATCCGGGCTTTACCCTCGACATGCAGCTCGATGCCGGCGAGGAGCGTGTGGCGCTGCTCGGCGCCTCGGGTTGCGGCAAGAGCTGTACGCTGCGCTGCATTGCCGGTGTGGAGACGCCCGACGAGGGCAAGATCGTCGTTAACGGCGTGACCTTTTTTGACTCGGCAGCGGGCATCAATCTGTCGCCCCAGGAGCGCAAGTGCGCCCTGCTGTTTCAAAACTATCAGCTGTTTCCCAACATGACGGTGGCCGATAACGTGTGCGCCGGTGTAAAGGACGTGGGCGACGCCGCCGCGCGCAAAAAGCTCGCCGAGCGCTATCTGGGCATTTTCGGTCTGGCCGATTTTGCCGACCGCTATCCCGCGCGCCTCTCGGGCGGCCAGCAGCAGCGTGTGGCGCTGGCCCGCATGGTGGCGGCGCATCCGGGCATTTTTATGTTCGACGAGCCCATGAGCGCGCTCGACTCCTATCTTAAGAGTGCCCTCGAGCAGAATATGCTCGACCTGTTCGATGTGTGCAACCGCACCGTGCTCTATGTGAGCCACGACATCGACGAAGCGTGCCGCCTGTGCCAGCGCATCTGTGTGATGCATAACGGGCATGTGGAAGAGGTCGGCTCCGTCGAGGACGTGGTCCATCGTCCGCAGACGCTGGCGGCGCTGCGCCTAACGGGCTGCAAGAACACGAGCCGGGCGCGCAAGATTGGGCCCCAGGAGGTTGAGGCCCTCGACTGGGGCATGACCTTTAACGTGGGTCGCGAGATTACCGATGATGTGGCGTACCTGGGCGTTCGCGCAAGCTACTTCCATGTTGACAATCGCGCTGAGCGGGGTAGCAACAGCTATGATTTGCACGTGGCCCGTGTGAGCGATTCGCGCTTTGAGCGGTTGGTGCTGCTGGACGCGCCGCGCGTCGACGCGCCCACGCGTCTGCAGTGGAAGGTCAACAAAGTGGGCATGCCTGTCGACGAGCTACCGCAGGCCGGCGAGACGCTGCGCATGCATTTTGATGCCAACAGGATCCATTTGGTCTGTCGATAGCGCCGGGCAATGCCGTCGGGGGATATAAGTCTCGGCGGCTTTGTCTTGCCGGTCGCCGAATGAGGGATGACAAACTCTTATCAATTAAGAGAATCATTAATTAAACGACAGTACACGATGCTGTCGTACGAATGTCAACGGTGTTCGCATGGTCGATGACCGTTGATATAGTTGACCTCAACTTGTAAAGGAGGGTGCGCACATGCCGCAGAAGACATACATTCGCCGCGTTGCCGTGCGCGCCCTGTATATGGCTCGGAGTCGCATATGAGCAGGTATGTTCACGGCTCCGGGAGAGACGACACACAGCTAAATAACCGAACGCAAGGCAGGTTCCCCAAAATTCCGGGTTTAGGCGCGGCTGGGTTTTCGCCACCCACCGTGCAGCAATACCGTAGCTATTCATATTTGGTTCGAGAGGGGAACCGTCATGGCTGAAGAATTTGATTTCCATCCGATGTGGGAGAGCCTCGGCATGAATCTTGCCGACCACGACATGCTGCTGGGCGCCGTGGGCCAGATGTACGGCGATATGTTCTTGACGCAGAACAATCGCCCCAAGTCCACGTCCTACCTGGACTTTGTGGCCAGCAACATCCACAGCGGCCGTATTAAGGAGATGCTCGACAAGAAGGAGGCCGGCGAGGCCACCAAGATCGTCGGTTCGTTCTGCGTGTACGTGCCCGAGGAGATCGTGCTTGCCTGTGACGGCATTCCCGTTGGCCTGTGCTCGGGCGCCGATTGGGCAACGGACAAGGTCGAGGAGCACCTGCCGCGCAACACCTGTCCGCTTATCAAGAGCTTTGCCGGCTTTAAGCTGGGCGAGGTCTGCCCCTACATCGAGTCGAGTGACCTGGTGGTGGGCGAGAACACCTGCGATGGCAAGAAGAAAGCCTACGAGTTCTTTGCCACGCAAAAGAACATGTACGTCATGGATATTCCCAACGTGCACGACGAGTCGACGCTCGTGACCTGGAAGGCCGAGGTCAAGAAGCTCGCCGCCAAGATCGAGGAAGAGTGTGGCGTCAAGATTACGCCCGAGCGTCTGAAGGCCGCCATCCACGCCGTCAATGAGAAGCGCCGCGCCCTGCAGCGCCTCGCTGCCACGCGCGCTGCCGACCCAGCGCCCATCAGCGGTCTCGACAGCCTGCTGACCGTTCAGGCCGCCTTTATGGACGACACGCCGCGTCTGACCGGAGCCATCAACGATATGGCGGCTGAGTGCGAGCAACGTGTCGAGGCCGGCGAGGGCGTGGCGCCCAAGGGGACCAAGCGCATCCTGTACACCGGTACGCCCATGGCTGTGCCCAACTGGAAGCTGTTCAACCTCATCGAGAAGGCCGGCGGCGTTGTGGTGGGCGAGGAGTCCTGCACGGGTTCGCGCTATTACAAGGACCTGGTCGATGAGTCCGGTGAGACGGTTGACGAGATGCTCGATGCTATCGCCGAGCGCTACTTTAAGATCAACTGCGCCGTCTTTACGCCCAACGACCAGCGTATGAAGGACATTGTCCAGATGGCCAAGGGCCTGCATGCCGACGGCATTGTCGACGTGGCTCTGCAGTTCTGCACGCTCTACGAGATGGAGTCGTTTGCCGTGGAGAAGGCTGCCGAGGAGGCAGGCATTCCGTTTATGCACATCACGACCGACTACGCCGGTGAGGATGCAGGCCAACTGCAAACCAGGATCGAGGCCTTCTTGGAAACCATTTAGGGCTATCCGTCCCGGCGGCTTTTCCAGGCACCCGATCTTGCCGTTCAAACCGTCGCTTGCGTGCGAAAGTACGCGGCGGGCCTCTTTCACGGCAACCTCGGGCACCTGGGAAAGCCGCTTCCTTGGTTGGTTAGAAGGTTTAGGAGTTATATGTCGGAAAATATTGAGCAGCCGTTGCCCAGCACGTTTGAGGAGTTCAACGAGCAGCGCAAGGCGGCGTTTATTCGCGTCAAGGATTACAAGCAGGCCGGTAATCGCCTGATCGGTTTTCTGTGCAGCTACACGCCGCTCGAGATTATCGATGCCGCGGGCGCTGCAAGTGTGGCCTTGTGCGGTACGTCCGATGAGGTGATTCCCGAGGCCGAGAAGGTGCTGCCGGCAAATCTGTGTCCGCTCATCAAATCGACGTACGGCTTTGCCTACTCGCAAAAGTGCCCGTTTACGTACTTTAGCGACATGATCATCGGCGAGACCACCTGCGACGGCAAGAAGAAGATGTACGAGCTGCTCAACGAGCTCAAGCGCACGCACATTCTGCATCTTCCGCAGGGCCGCGATCGCGCTTATGAGCGTGAGGGCTGGTACGAGGAGTGCCGCCTGCTCAAGGAGGAGCTCGAGAACTTCTACGGCATCACGATTACCGACGACGACCTGCGCGCCGCCGTCCGTCGTCGCAACCGCTTGCGTGCGGCCCAGCTCGAGATGTTTGCGTTGCAGGCTAACCAGCCGGCGGCCATGAGCGGCGTCGACCTGATGAGCACGATGTTTGCCGGTACGTTCAGCTTTGATATTGAGGCCTATACGGAGCAGCTGGAGCAAAAGGTCGCCAAGCTGCGCGAGGCCTACGACGCGGGCGAGCGCCCGGTTGCGGCGGATGCCAAGCGCATCCTGATCACCGGCTGCCCTGTGGGCGGCGTGATTAACAAGATCGGTCGCACCATCGAGTCCAACGGCGGCGTGGTCGTGTGCATGGACGATTGCTCGGGCGAGCGCACGGCGGCCATGATGATCGATCCGGAGGCTCCCGACATCCTGCGTGCCATCGCCGACCGCTACCTGGACATCAACTGCTCGGTCATGACGCCCAACGATGGTCGTATGGAAAACACGCTGGCCATGTGCGAGAAGTATCACGTCGATGGCGTAGTGGAGAGCGTGCTCCAGGCGTGCCATACCTTTAACGTGGAGAGCGCACGCATGCAGGAAGCTGTCGAGGGTGCGGGCATTCCGTACATGAAGATTGAGACCGACTACAGCAACGGCGACATGGGCCAAATCGAGACGCGCATCGCCGCCTTTATCGAGACGCTCTAGCTTCCTCAGGCACCGGATCTTGCCCCTCAAACCGTCGCTTGCGTACCAAAGTACGCCGCGCTCCTCTTTCGGGGCAACCTCCGGCACCTGAGAAACCTAGAGCTAAGGCGCCTGAACGCGCCGCTACCTTTGATGTTTAGATTGGGAGAGGGCCATGATAGGGATCGGGATCGATATCGGGTCTACGGCGGCTAAGGCCGCTGTGGTCGATGGAGAGGGTTCGGTGGCGTGGACGTGCGTGCAGCCAACCGGGTTCTCCTCGGTCGATGCTTCCGAGCGGCTGCGCGAGGCACTGGCAGCGGCTGGCTATGACGTGGCTGACGACGACGTGCGCGTGATCGCGACCGGCTACGGTCGTGTTGCCGTGCCCTATGCGCACAAGGTCGTGACCGAGATCACCTGCCACGGCACCGGTGCCGTGCGCCTGTTTGGCGATCACGGCACGGTGATTGACGTGGGCGGCCAGGATACCAAGGTCATTCAGCTTAAAAGTGGCCGCGTGGCCAAGTTCGCCATGAACGACAAGTGCGCTGCCGGCACGGGGCGCTTTTTGGAGATCATGGCCGACCGCCTAGGTATTTCCCAGCAGCAGATGGCCGACCTGGCGCGTTCCGGCGAACCCACCAAGATCAGCAGCATGTGTACAGTGTTTGCTGAAAGCGAGGTTATCAGCCTGATCGGTCGCGGTGAGCCGCGCGAGAACATTGCGCGTGGCGTGATCGAGAGTGTCGTGTCGCGCGTGGCCACTATGGCCGGGCAGGCGGTGGGCGCCCCGTACTATCTGACCGGTGGTCTGTGCGAGAACGCCTACGTTGTGGAGCGGTTGGGCGAGCTGCTGGGGTCGCCGGTGACCACCTCGCCCCAGGCCCGCTTTGCCGGTGCCATCGGCGCGGCGATTCGCGCACAGGCGCTCGATTAATGCATCGGCCGTGGGCCTGCATTCATGCGTATACTGGTAGGAAATGATTGACCGGCGAGAGGAGGTATCGATGGCTGACGATCAGATTAAGCTCACGTCTATGACTGCCGCGAGCGGTTGAGCCGCTAAGTTGGCTCCTGGAGCCCTCGCCCAGGTCTTGGGCGACTTACCCAATGTGCATAACGACAACCTGCTCGTGGGGTTCGATACCTCCGACGATGCGAGCGTCTTCCGCGTCGGCGATAACCTGGGCCTCGTGCAGTCCATCGACTTCTTCCCGCCGATGGTCGACGACCCGTTCCTGTTTGGCCAGATCGCGGCGGCAAACTCGCTGTCGGACATATACGCCATGGGTGGACGACCGAGTCATGCTATGAACCTGCTGTGCATACCCAGTTGCCTGGGCGTTGAGGTTGCCGGGCAGATTTTGGCGGGTGGCGCCGACAAGTGCGTCGAGGCTGGCTGCACCATCGCGGGCGGCCACACCATCAACGACGACGAGCCCAAGTACGGCCTGTCCGTGAGCGGTTTTGTGCCACTCGACCGCATGCTCGCCAACAGCGGTGCGCGCGTGGGCGATGTCCTACTGCTGACCAAGGCGATCGGCTCGGGCATTATCACCACGGCCATTAAGGGCGAGCTCATCGAGCAGGACGAGGCCAGCCGGATGTTTGATTCTATGCGCACCCTCAACGAGGCCCCGATCCGTTTGGCCGAGGGGCTCGAACTTCACGGCTGCACCGACATTACGGGCTTTGGCCTGATTGGGCATGCGTGCGAGATGGCCGAGGGCTCGGGCGTGCAGATTGAGCTTGCGTCGGGGGCGGTGCCGCTCTTTGACCAGGTGCTCGACATGGCGCGTCTGGGCATTATCCCCGCTGGCTCCTATCGCAACCAGGACTTCTTTGGCCCGCGCGTGGCTGCCGACGAGGACCTGGAGCCGGGCATGTTGGATGCGCTGTACGATCCGCAGACCTCGGGTGGTTTGCTCATCGCGGCGCCTGCTGCCGATGTGGATGAGCTTGCGCGTCGCCTGCATGCCGAGGGGCGCATCGCGGCCGTTGTCGGGCGCGTGTGCGAGGCGGAGCCGGGCGGTCCTGCCGTCCGCGTTGTTCGCTAGCCCGCACGTTTATGTAACTGTTTGCCGTTCTCTAGAACGGCTCTTTCGAAAGGAATTTGTTATGTCCACCAAGATTGAAGTCAATGCCATGGGCGATGCCTGCCCGCTGCCCGTCGTCAAGACGCTTAAGGCACTCAAACAGCTTGACGGCGAGGGTGCCGTGGTGACCTCGGTCGACAACGAGACCGCCGTCAAGAACATCTCCAAGATGGCGCAGGAGAAGGGCTGCGCGGCCTCGGTCGAGAAGATTTCGGACGCCGAGTGGCACGTGACCGTCACGACCGCCGGTGCCGTGGCCGTTGCGGATCCCGAGCAGGACGGTGCCGCTTTCTGCGACGCCAGCGCCAGCAAGGGCAAGCTCGTCATTTCCGTCTACACCGACTGCATGGGCCGCGGCGACGACGAGCTGGGCCACAAGCTCATGAAGGCCTTCATCTTTGCCGTGACGCAACAGGAGGAGCTACCCGCGACCATGCTGTTCTACAACGGCGGCGCCAAGCTCACCGTCGAGGGCTCTCCGGTGCTCGACGACCTGAAGGGGCTGGCTGAGCAGGGCGTCGAAATCCTCACCTGTGGCACCTGCCTCGACCACTATGGCATTAAGGACCAGCTTGCCGTGGGCGAGGTCACGAACATGTATGTGATCGTGGAGAAGATGGAGCAGGCCGTGCGCGTCGTGCGCCCGTAGCGTATTGGTTGGAGTTGCCATGAGGGAGAAGCGCCCGGCGCTTGTCATCACGTTTCCCACCACGGCGGCCGCCATGGGTTGCGAGTCTCTGTGCATCGAGCGCGGCCTTCCCGGGCGAACGATTCCCGTGCCCGGGGAGGTCGCTGCCGGCTGCGGTCTGGCGTGGAAGGCGCTGCCTTCGGATGAGGACTTGCTGCGCGGCGAGCTTGCCGCGGCGGGTATTCCCGCCGAGGGCTATACCGTGATCGATATGTGGGAGGTCGTGCGATGATCTACCTGGATAACGCGGCGACGACCATGCACAAGCCGCAGACGGTCATCGATGCCGTGACGCAGGCGATGTGTTCGCTCGGCAATGCCGGGCGCGGTGCCACGTCGGGCGCGCTCGACGCGGCGCGCACGATTC
>URUI01000028.1 GCA_900551015.1 uncultured Collinsella sp. | reverse complement strand
AGGCGAGCGTGCGGCCCGCGTCGAAGGGCGACGTGATCGAGTTGAGCGCCCAGCCCCAGGAGCCGTTGGGGTCGTAGTCGGCCTTGAGGCCGGCCTGCCTGAAGAGCTGCTCGGAGAGGTCGGCCGCGGTCGAGCCCTCCTTCAGAGCGATCTGCTGCGCGGCGGCCCAGGTCTGCTGGGCGCCCTTGGCGTCGGTGCCGACGACGGAGCACGTGGCAGAGACCTCTTGGCTTGCGGCTTCGGTAGGCTGAGATTCAGCCTCATCGGAAGCGGCTACAACACTTTTGACGTCCTGTTCGGATGAATCCGGCGAAGCAGTAGAAGCCTCGGCTGCAACAGAATCGTCCGACGCTACGCCGTTGCTATCTGCGGCATTCGTCGAAGCGCCATCGTTAACCGACGCATCGCTCGCGTTAGAGCCGGTTTCAGAAACAACACCGTCGGCAGCACCATCCGCAGGCGCTGCACCCTCGTCCGACGTCGCAGCCTGATCCACAGCCTCGGCAATGCCCTCGGCGCCCTCGGCCCACAGCTGAGCCGGCGTGGTGCCAAAGGCCATCGCGAAGGCCAGGAATGCCACCAGGCCGCGCTTGGCTACGCCGCGCGCAATTGCGCCACGGCGATGCGAGACGCGCTGGCGCTCGTCCACAAACATATCCATTTGTCTCCCATTGTCTGTACTTGGAGCGTTGCCTTGAGGCTGCCCCACGTCATCGCGCATGTTGCGCTCGAGTTTCCCCATCGGGGTCCCCCTTCCCTCCAGAGCCCTATGCACACCGGCGGCATACGCCGCAGCCGCATGCAAGATGGGAGGCGATCCGACTTAACCTTAACGACTCGGGCACGTCGTCCGATCTGCGACGCGAACATCCCGAGCCAAGAGGAATTACGGTTACTGGTACAGCCGGGGACTTGCACCCCAATTCTCCCAAACGCGCAGGTAAACCGCGCATTCGCGCGTCTCCGCACCACCATCTAGGCCATCGATTATTACCGTCAAAATGGTATCACGCAAAAGGGCCTCGCACGCAGGCGAAGCCCAAGGTAAAAGCTATTGTTTGCGATAGGAAAATGCGGTGACGGTCGCGGCCTCTAGCGCTTGCCGCCGTGACTGTTGAGCCAGATATTGCGGCCCAGCATAAGCGCCAGCACCAGCGCGCTCACGTAGCCCATAAAGCCAATGACTGGGATGCCAAACACAACCGGCTCGATGCGTGCGTAGTACACCACCGACGAACCGATAAACAGACCAGCGATCACAATTGCCATCGACATGCGGTCGATAATTCCGCCCAGCTGTCGCAGCGCCTTATCGCTGCTCATGATCTGCGTGTTTACCTTAAGCTGGCCGCGCGTGAGCATACGCGAAGCCAGGCCCAGATACTCGGCCGCCTCGAGCGAGCCTTTTGCCGCGCGATAGCTGCTCGCGGCAAGATCGCGTCCCATATCACGCACGCGCGCATAGGTGCTCTTCTCGTTTTTGATATGCGTCTGGATTATCTGGATCATGTTGACGTTGGGCATGTACTCGGTCAGCAAACCCTCGAGCGTCACCATGCCGCGGGCGAACATCGTTACCACGCTCGGCAGCTCAACGTCGTTTTTGCGCGCCAGGTTTAACAGCGAGGTCAAAAACTCGCCGATATCCAGATCCTTCAGGTCAAGGCCCGCAAAGTCAGCCACGATAAAGTCCAAATCGGACAAAAAGGCCGAATGATCGAGCTCAGCCGAGTCGCCACGCGTCACGGCGAAGCGCATGAGCGAATCCTTGAGCTTGGGCACGTCACCCTCGGCCACGGCGAAAATCATGTCCTTGACGATGCCACGATCGTGGCTCGACATGCGTCCGACCATGCCCAAGTCGATAAAGTAAACGATGCCGTCCTTGAGAATGATGTTTCCCGCATGCGGGTCGGCATGGAAAAAGCCGTCATCGAGCACCTGCGTCGAGTAGTCCTCGACGATAGCGGCACCGATCTTTTCCAAGTCATAGCCCTCGGCCACCAAGCGTTCAGGATCGGCGATCGAAATGCCGTCGACATAGTCCATGACCACCACGTGCTCGGTGCACAGGTCCAGATAGGATTTAGGGCACGTCACGCCATGAACGCTCTTATGGAACTCGTAGAAGTCGTTGAGGTTTTTGGCCTCGGCCAAAAAGTTGGTCTCCTCGCGAAACGAGGTCCACAACTCCTCGACTACGCCGTGCAGGTCAACGAATTGATCGGTGTTGACGAACTTGGAAACGATACGCACCACCGAGCGGATGATATCGATGTCCTGTGCCATAACCTGCTGCGCACCGGGGCGCTGCACCTTGACGGCCACGTCCTCGCCCGTCACCAGACGAGCGCGGTGCACCTGCGCGAGCGATGCGCTACCAAGCGGATTGGGGTCGATCGCATCGAACATCTCCCCCAGGCGCAGGCCGTATTCTTCTTCCAGACAACTGAGTACGACCTCGTACGGTACAGGCTCCACGTCGGAGCGCAGACGACGCAGCTCGTCGCAAAAGCGTTGCGGCAGAATCTCGGACCGGTTGGCCAGAATCTGCCCCATCTTGACGAACATGGGGCCGAGTTCCTCGAGCAGGCGGCGCAAACGAACCGGCGTGAGGTTATCCCACACGCGGTACTTTTTGACCAGGCGAACAATCTGTCCGATGCGCTCGCGGCGACCCGCCGGCGTGAGCTGGTATTCCTCGTCCGGCGCCATCGCGTCGGGCTCCTCGGGGACCATATCGACAGCGCGCGGCTTCTTGCGAGCGCCCGAGACGACGGCATCGACCTCATCGACAACCGCCGCCTCGTCACCCAAGGGATCTAGATTGTTGTAATCGGTGGTGGAATCTGCCATCTGCGCTGCTACTCGGCCTCTTCGGTATCCTTCGCATCGTCGGGCTCAACGGACTCGACGGGCACCGAGGTCACGTTGTCCTCGACCGAATCGACGATGTCGCGCACATGGGCCAGGAAGGCCGTGCGCTCGGGGGCGGTCATAACGCGGACGCGGGCAAGGATGAGCTCGTCGAGCACGCGCTGGGCCGCGGTCTCGCCCTGCATGCCCAAGCGCTCGGTCAGATCGGAGATGGTACCGCCGGCCTGCTCGAACATGTCGGACACGCTGCGGGCGATATCGGGAGTGGCGGTGTCCTTGCGGACCTGCTCGCCCTTGGTGTTAAGGTCGTCGAGGACCTTCTTGCCGCCTTCGACAGCAACGGCGGCAGCGCCAAAGCCAACGTTGATGGCGCCGTTAACAAGCTGATCGAGTTTCATAACCATGGTTGTCTCCAATCATAAACAACTGCATTGGCGTTCTTGTACCCAAGATCGAGTGAAAGCGACAAAGCGTTTTAGCGCTATTCGATCGACGGGAAATCCCTACCTCACGTTGTCGTTCATCGCGAAAGAGTTCTTCATGGCGCAGCTCGTGGTGTAGAGCACCTTGCCCAGTAGGGCATCGGTTTCCACGCGAACACGCTCGGCAAAGGCCTCGTTGGCGCGTGCAAGTTCGGCAGGCACTTCGGCCTCGGGCAGAACGGCTACGGCAGCGTCGACGTCATGGATCTGCTTGTGGCCCATGCCACCGACCTTCTCCTGATAATCCTCCACAGCGCGACCGCACTCATGGAAGCGGACGTCAGCCAGCGCGCCGATCAGGCGGTTGGCCCAGTAGAAGTTTTCGGACGTCACGCGAGCCTGCGTGTCGGCATAGTACTCGGGCATGGTCTCGACGTTGGCGTACAGCGGAACCAGCGCGTTAAACGAGTTGGAGCCAAAGGCCATCCACTGCACGGCGCGGTAGGCCGGCTGTGCATAGGGGCGCAGCTGCAGCACGGCGAGCTGGCTGTTGCGGTTGATGCCGATGGGGCGATAGGCACCGCGCGTGGCGGGCGTGCCCTTGCTGCCGTAGCAGTCGTACTCCGTGCCCTGGTAGTGGCTGGAGAGCACGTACTTGATGTCCTCGATGGTCACCTTGCGCTCGGGCACACGGCTCCAGGGGATGTCGTCGCTCTCGGGCGTGTAGTCGGCATCGGGGCCGTCCCACACGTCGCTGGGGTTGAGACAGCGCTGCATGTACCAGGCGCGCGGCGTGTTGTAGACATGGTCGCTGTCGCTGTGCGAGCCAAAGGCCTCGCGCGGGTTAAAGACCGTCGCCGGGCCGTCGCCCTCGACACCCAGCGTCAGGTCCAGATGCCACTCGGTCATCCAGGCGCGCAGGTCGGCGGAGCACATGTGGTCGGCCTGGGCGCCCTCGGCGTCATCCAGGTCAAAGCTGTCGATACCCAGCTGGTTGGGCATGGTCACATAGGCGTCATCGGGCACGCGCTTGGCGATCCAGTGGTGGCCGCCGATGGTCTCGAGCCACCAGATCTCGTCCACATCGCTAAAGGCGATGCCGTTGTTCTCGTAGGTACCATAGCGCTCGAGCAGCTCGCCCAGAATGCGTACGCCGTCGCGGGCGGATTTGGCATATGGCAGCACCAGGGTCACCATGTCCTCCTCGCCCAGACCGCCGGGCTGCGCCGGAACATAGCCGTCCTCGCCCTCGTTGCCCTTGGCGGGCACGTAGTCGACGAGCGGGTCGGCGCCGCGAACGCGCTCGTTGGTGGTGAGCGTCTCGGTTGCGGACATGCCCACATTGAGCTCGTTGAAACCGGCCTCGGCCCAGATGCCGTGGCCCGGAACAACATCGGGGACGCTCGTGTAGCGCATGGGGTTATCAGGCAGTTCAACGGTCAGGTGACTCAGGACGCTCGTGTAGACGCGCGGCTGCTCGTCGGGATGCACCACGCGCATACGCTTGGGCTCAAACACCCCGTTGGACGAGTCCTCGTTGCGGGCAACCAACGTCGACCCGTCGTAGCTCGCGTTCTTACCAACCAAAATCGTTGTGCACGGCATGCGCATCCTCCTTGAGCGAAGAAATCAAACGATAACAGTGTATCGCTTCGGCGCAGAAAGGGCGAAACCGCGGCGCTGGCAACCCCTGTGGTCAAAAAATGCCAAATGTGAGTACTGTCACCAATTTAGTAACATCAATTTTGCTACGTATGGGTGCCAAAAGTCTACATTTGTTCAAAAATTAGATGATGTAATTCCTCATAGGTCCAATAAAATAGGCTCTTTATCGATAATAAATATCGTTAGAGAGCCTATTTGACCTAAAGAATATGTGACTATCTTGGCAACAGTACTCATATTTGGCATTTTTTGTCCACGGGGTATAGAGCTAACCCCTCAAACAGCCCAAAACGCCTATTTCGATGCGCGCTCGGCCGCCTCGATCACGTGTTTGGCGAGGATCGCCGTCGTCACAGCGCCCACGCCGCCCGGCACGGGCGTGATGGCGTTAACGACCGGCTCCGCAGCATCAGAATCGACGTCACCCACCAGCTTGCCAGCGGCCTCGTCCCAATTAATGCCAACATCGATGATCGTCTGGTCCTCGCGAACGGCATCCACGCCAATCGTACGTGCGCGTCCAACGGCGGCAACCACAATGTCGGCAGCACGGCACTCGGCAGCAAGGTCGTGCGTATGCGTATGGCACGTCGTCACGGTCGCATTGCTCGCCGTAAGCATGGCGGCAACGGGACGGCCAATCACCAGAGACCGACCGACCACAGCAACCTTAGCTCCATCCAGCTCAACGCCGTAATGATCCAGCAAAGCAAGCACGGCTTCGGCTGTGCAGGGGGCAAAACCCTCGCCGCGCCCCGAAAGCGTGGTGAGCAGCGAAGCCGGCGTCATGGAGTCAACGTCCTTGGCGGGATCGAGTGCCGAGGCAACCGCGTCCTCGTCAAGGCCGGCGGGCAGCGGGCGGAACATCAGGCAGCCATGAACAGCGGGGTCGGAATTGATGTCCTCGATGGCCGCCAACAGCTCGTCCTGCGAAACATCGGCGGGAAGCAAAACGCGGCGAGCTTCAATGCCAACCTTCTCGCAGCGCCTGAGCGCACCGCGCTCGTAGGATAGGTCGTCCTCGCGTTCACCCACACGCACGATAGCCAACGTCGGAACAACGCCCCGCTCGCGCAGGGCTGCGCAGCGAGCAGCAAGTTCCTCAGTCAAAGCGCGAGCGACGGGAGCACCCTTCAGCAGTTCAGCCATGGCTATCCTCTCTTCCTTGCAGCGTCGGCGGCGCGGCGCGCCAGCGCATCGGCGCGCGGCAACCACGTGTCGAGCAGCTCATCGCACGCGGTCTCGAGCTCCTCGGCGCGCGCTCGGTCCTTCATAGACGTGGTGTTCGCAAAGAGCGTCAAGCTCGCGCCCTGCATAGCGGAACGGCAGAACACGGCGCCGCACGCCACATCGGACAGCAGCTGACGCGAACCCTTGTCGGCCATGTCCTCGAGCAGCGCCAGCGCACGCCCGCAGGCATCCATAATGCGATACGGCGGCATAGCGGCCACATGCAGCGCATCCTGAATCGCGGTCGCTCGAGCCGGATCGTCACGCGGAATACCGTACGCCGCGGACACCTGCCCATAGGCACGAACGTCCTCGGCAACCAACTCGACAAGCTCCTGGGCCAGCTCATCAGCATGGACAAACGCACGCGTCAGGTCATCCGCACGATCAGCAAGCGCGGGATTGGTCGCACCGTAGCGGGCAACCATTCCGCACAGCGAGGCGCCCAGCGCGCCCACAAAGGCGCTCGCGCTGCCACCGCCGGGAACCGGCTCGCGCGCGGCCAGCGCCTCGGCAAACCCGCGGCAGGTCTTGTCCATCATCTCTTGGCTCATGCACATGCACCTTCAAGTCATATACATCGGTCGGGTGGCAACCGCCGACCGACTGCATCGATCACGTAATGGTGCTAAGTCTAGCCCATAAGCACATGAGCGTCAGCGCACCTGGCCATCGCGGATTTCTATGGCACACGATAGGCGGCAGCGACACAAACATGGGACACATGGCCCACCTTTCGAGACTCCCGGGCAGCACAAGCTGGGGCATATCTATAAGTAAGGAACCCGTTGGGGCACGGCCGGGCAACGGCCACAAGCAATGAACGGAGGCATAAGCCGCACAGCACACAGAGACATCCGCCGCCAGCGCAATCAGTACCCCAACAGCATGCGGCGCCGTGATGTCATCGGCAGACAAGGAGGACGCCACCATGAAGAAAAAGACCCTATCGATTCTTTCCCTTTGCATCGCCCTCTTTGCCGCATTTGCCCTTGTCGGCTGCGGCGGGAGCGCATCGGGCGGAGGCGGCAGCACCGCCAAGAGCGAGAGCAAGGAAAAGGCCCCCGTCGCCAAGAAGACCGACTTTATCTGGTTTAAGGTCGAGATGCCCGAGGGTGTCGGCGTAAGCGACTCCGCCGGCAAGAATGCCGACAGGGTTCAGCTCACCTTCCCCGAAGACGAGAACGCCTCGGCCGATCGCTTTATCCCCGTTTGGAAAAAAGCGCTGACGGCCGAGGAGTCCCACGCCGACCAGGCAGAAAAGAAGGGGGATACGTTCCAGTGGAAGGATGGCGGGTCCGTCGAATATAACGGCAGGACGTGGCTCGTCGGAACGTACGAAGACAACAGCGGTATCTCAACCATCCTTTTTACCGACGTTGAACCAGGAAGCGTCTACGTCCTCATCTCGAACTTCGACCAGCACAAGAAAGAAGCCGAGGCGCTCCTCAACTCCATCGAATTCCCCGATGACATGGCAGAGGCAGTTTCCGAGGCGCGCGAAGTCGAGATTTCGAGCATCGAGCTCAAGTAACGGGACACCCGCACGCGCCTACGCGCACCTGCGCACATGCGCCCCATTAAAGCAACGGGCACCCAACCCCGGGGAGGGCCGACAGGCATCGGCCCTCCCCTCTTTTGGACCCGCGCATATTGCCACTTGTCGGCGCAAATCCGGCCCTCAGAATGGGACACATGGCCCACCCTAGCGAGCCGTCCACGCGTACAGTAAAGACAGGTAATCCATGGGCGGTTACAGATCGAGGAGGACACGACCATGAAAAAGAAGGCCTTTGCGATTCTCACCCTCTGCATCAGTCTCTTTGTCGCAGTTGCCCTGGTGGGCTGCGGTGGCAGCGGCGGCGCTACCGGCAGTAGCGGGGGCGGCGGAGCAGAAAAACCAGCCGTGGATATGAGGACCGACTTCATTTGGTTTAAAGTCGAGGTTCCCGAGGGCGTCGAGATTACCGACGTTGCCGGCGACACCGCCGACAGGGCCCAGTTTAAGTTCACCGAGAGCGAGCATGCGAGCGACCGCTTCATACCCATCTTCGACCCCGATAAGAACGCCGACGAACTGTTCGACTACGAGGCAAAGTGGAAGGCCAACTCCGGATGGACCGAGAGCGACCCCGTTAAATACAACGGCAAGACCTGGCGCAGCGCTTACTTTACGCACTCGGGCGGCGTAACGACCGAGTACTTTACCGACGTTGAAGGCGGCAGCGTTTACGTGCGCATCGACAACGTCGAGGAGCACAAGGACGCCGTCGAGACCATGATGAAGTCCCTGGAATTTGCCGATAATATCGCCAAGGCCAAGACCGAGGCCATGGACGTCAAGCTCGAGGATATCGAGATCAAGCGCTAAGCGACTGGCGAGCGCAGCGGGAAACACGAGCGCAGCGCAAGCAAGCGACAGTAACCCAGCGCTTCGTACCAAGGGAGGGTCGGCCACCGACCCTCCCTTTCTTATGCCGGTAGCCGACGAACGCGAGGACGCCGAGCGCCAAAGCCCTTCCCAAGCGCAGTAGCGGCACAAAATGGACAGGCGCCCCAGCACATCCACCCGCCGATTTATGCCGTCGCGCAGGAAATTAAGTCGACGCCTTTAAACATCTGGGCAGTATAGTGTCCAAAACGAGCGCATAACCGCACCCTGAGAATGGAGGAGTTATGACCGAACACCATGCCATCAGCCGCCGAGCATTTACGCTGGGCATAGGTCTTGCAGCGCTGTCGCCGCTTGCAAGCCTGCCAGAAACCGCGGCACCGGGCCTCCCCCTGCGAGCGGCATTTGCAGACGACACGCCCGCACCGTCGGACAGCCTCCACAATTTCGTCATTCGCCTTCGCCCCGCGGGCTATTTTCGCACCGCGAGCGTCAACCAAGACGGCAACGTTCGCGGCAACGTCTGCCACCTGTTTAACGACGGCACGTCCAGCAAGCTCATCCTTGAGAACGTAACGACCAAGAATGACGATACAAACTGGTATGCTATCCGCACCTTGCTCAATTTCGAAGAGCATAAAAAGACGGGCTACAGCATTTGGTCGGTCGATGGCGACTCGGACAAAGATGGAAAGGTCATCCACGTATGGAGTGGCGAGTATGACAACAAGCCCAGCCGCGCTTTTGCGTTCGAGCGCCAATCAAACGGAACCTATATCATCCGAGACCGCACGGTCGAGAAAGAAACCGAGAAAAAAGACATTAAGTACTTGGCAATAGAATCGAACGGCAAAGACCAGGACAACAATAAGATCTGCCATAAGAGTAAGAGCATTCCGTGGGAGCTCGAACTTATCGGTTACGACATGAAAAAGAACGATGCCACGGTTAGCAGCCTCGACTGGATCACGTACAGCAGCTACGTCGATGGGCCATGTTGGATGAAATACGTCGACGACAACAAGTTCCTCGACGAGCTGAGCATCCCGGGTACGCACGATTCGGGCACCTGCAGCGTGGACAACGACACTGAGCCCCAATCCTCGCAAGTAAAATGCCAGCAGGATTACATTCCCACGCAGTTGCTCGAGGGAATCCGCTATTTTGATATCCGACTCGGAAAGGGCGACGACCCCGGTATCGACCACGGGATTTTCTACCTACTCAAAAAAGACGGGAACTATCTGCATCTCTCCGATGTCATCGGGTACTTCAAAACGTTTTTGAACGAAAACCTGTCAGAAGCGCTCATCATGCTCGTATCGCGCGGCAACGATGAGGCTACCGACGAAAGCATAACGACGGCTTTCGCCAAGGTTATGGACGATAATCCCGATCTGTTCTACACGTCGAGCCATGTCCCCACGCTGGGCGAGGTTCGCGGAAAGATCGTTCTGCTGCGTCGATTTGGGCTCGCCGGCAACAGTGCAAGCGGCCATACGTGGGGCCTCGACCTTACCGAATGGGATGACAAGATCAAGGCTCACTCCGACAGCACCACTATGTGTCTCGTCCAAGACGCGCGGGGCTTTGAAGCCGCGGGGGAAACAGGCGACAAAGAGCCCTATTGCACCAAGGTATACGCCCAGGACAAGTACAAACTCACGGGAACCGACAAGCTCAGCTGGGTCGATAATGCGCTGAAGGAAACGACCGGGCGCACGCGCAACAAGGTGGACGTCGTGGACGATGACAGGGCCAAGGTGCAAGTCCAGGAGCGTTGCTGGTCTATCAACTACACCAGCTGCACGGGCTTGTCGCACGGAGGCAATCCTTTTACCTCGGCACGAGTAGTCAACGAGCATCTGTACAAGAGCCCGTACATCAATCCCAGCGGCACCGAGGATACAAAGTCAGATTACCTCAAGCACATTGGCATCATCGCATCCGACTTTGTTGATGCGGCGCTGGCCCGGAGCATCTACCAGCGCAATTACAATTACGATACGAAGCACACGCAGTCGGCTTCGCGCTGCCTCCCGACCCGCATGCGCATGACATACGGCGACTCGCTGAGCGATGCCTCGCTCCAGGATGGCAAGACCGTTGGCGAGGGTCATTTCCGCCTTGTCGACAGCAGCAACGCGCTCAACGTGGAGGCTTCGGGAAGCGCTTTTGCCATCGAATACGTGGATGTCGATGCCCTGGGCAACGAGACCGTTACAGGACTGCAGGGCTTTGTGCCTATCGATATCGATCGACGCGCGGTGACGCCCCATTTTGAGGGACTCGAAGGCCTTAAGGCCGGCGAAGACGTGCGCGCCAAGATTGCGGCATCACTCGAGGGCAAGCTCGAAACCGATGCCTGCACGGCCCAGCTCGAGTTTGTGCACGACGCGAACGGCGCTCCGGGCACGGCAATGGCCGAGGGCGAAACATTTGCCGCAGGAACGTACTGGGTGCGCGTGAACGGTCTCTTGGGCGACGCGGCGCAGAACTACACGCTCGCCAGCGACGGAGCCGCAAGCTTTACCGTAGCGGCCTCGGGCAGTGCGGGCGGCAACGGCAGCGGCACGGGCTCCAACGCAGGTAGCGCCGACAAGAACGGCAAGGGCAACAAGAGAGACCAGGGCAAGAGCTCGGGCGGAAAGCTCGCCAACACGGGCGACGGTTCTGGCGTTGCCGCCGGGCTCGCTGCCGCCGCCGTAGCGACGACGGTCGCCGGCGCAGCAATGCTTGCCAGTGACCGCGACAATACCGAGGACGTTAACGAATAGGCAAGCCAGTTTTTGGGCGCATCAACTCAATCGGGGCGCAGAATACCGTTCTGCGCCCCGATTTTTACCTTGAACCGAACGCCGTTATCGGCTACATCACCATGTTCAGCGCGTTCACAAATTCCTGGGCCTTCGCACGGCTACTCAGGCTAAAGACGCAAGCGGTCAACAGTCGATTGCGCAGAAAAACATCACGGCCTTTGATTCTATTGACGCCCGTGATGTCCTTAAGATAGACAATCTCGGTGTGCTTGCCGCCGAAAGTGCCCTTCCTGAGCACCTCGATACGGTTGGGGTAGATCTTGACGTCTTTAAACCTACCCGAGCCCTTGTCCTGAAACAGCAAGGTGTTGTTGTCCATGTATGTCACTCCCATGGGGTTCGTGAAAACTGTCTCTATTGCCAAATTTTAGTCACCGCAAGGCCCCCATGCGAAGTTGCCAGACAGCGCAGCGATTCGTGTCCGTACGAGTCTTTAAACTAAATGCAATAAAGATGCGTCCTCAAGAGGAAAGTCGGGCGATATTGATGAGTGAACTGGCAAACCGCGGGGAATCGGCAATCGTGCCAGAAGTTTTTTACAAGCAGGTTTCCTCGATTCTCAACGCCGCTCGCGACAAGGCCTATACCGCCGTTAACTTTGCGATGGTTGAGGCATATTGGGAGATCGGCAAGAGTATTGTTGATGAACAGGGCGGAGAGGAGCGCGCCAAGTATGGCGATGCACTGATCGACGAACTTGCCGTTAGATTGACTAAGGATTTTGGCAGAGGCTTCAACGCCAGAAGCTTAAGATACATGCGTCAGTTTTATCTTGCGTTCCCAATTCGGAACGCGCTGCGTTCCGAATTGAATTGGACACATTACCGCAGGTTATCGCGTATAACCGACCCTGATGCTCGAACATGGTACATGAACGAATGTGCCGATTCTCGCTGGAGCACGCGTCAGCTCGAGCGCCAGATCAACACCATGTTCCGCGAGCGCCTGCTTGCCAGCAAGGACAAGGAGGCCGTCACCCAGGAAATCCAAAAGAGCGCCCCGGCTCGTCGCCCCGAGGATATCATCCGCGACCCATATGTACTGGAGTTTTTAGGTTTCTCGGACGATACTGCGTTTCGCGAGAGCGATCTAGAGCAGGCGCTCATCACACATCTTCAGAAGTTCCTGCTGGAGCTTGGCCGTGGTTTCGCTTTCGAGGCGCGCCAAAGGCGCATCACCTTTGATGGGCGCCATTTCTATATTGACCTTGTGTTTTACAACTATCTGATGCGCTGCTTCGTGCTCATCGACCTTAAGACGGACGATCTTACGCACCAGGACCTGGGCCAGATGCAAATGTATGTGAACTACTACACGCGCGAGCTCATGAACGAAGGCGACAATCCGCCCATAGGCATCGTGCTCTGCGCGGACAAAAGCGATTCGATCGTCGAGTACACGCTGCCCGAAGACAACGACCAGGTGTTTGCCGCCAAATACCTGCCGTATCTTCCAAGCAAGGAAGAGCTGGCGCGCGAGCTGAGTGCCGAGTACCGCGCCATCAACGAAGCGACTAATGGCGAAGCGCAAGGGTAGCGGCACGTTGCGACCGATACCCCCGACGGCGCTCCACATCACCCGGGATAAGAGGAGCTTTCCATGACAGACAGACCGAAAACAACACTGCGCGACTGCATCTATGGGCTTGCCGTCGGTGACGCGCTGGGCGTTCCCTACGAGTTCAGGCCCCGCGGTACGTTCGAATGCACGGACATGATCGGCTACGGCACGCATGGGCAACCCGCCGGCACCTGGAGCGACGACACATCTATGACGCTTGCTACCTGCGACTCGATTAGGGAGCTCGGGCACATCGACACCGCGGACATGCGCGACAAGTTCGTAAGCTGGATTGCCCGTGGCGAGTATACGATCGACGGCGTTTTCGATTACGGCGGTACGGCCGCCCGCGCCCTGCGCACCGGCAAAGGAGGCTCCGGCGAGCGCGACAACGGCAACGGATCGCTCATGCGCATCGCTCCCCTGGCGTTCACCGATGCGACAGACGAAGAGGTCAGCAAGGTCTCCGCGATTACGCACGCCCACAGAACGTCGACCGACGCATGCATCATATTTGTCGAGCTGATGAGGGATGTGATGAACGACGTGCTCCCCTCGTGGGCGCTCCATCTGAAAGGCGTGCCTGAGCAGGAGATCAGGTCGGGTGGCTTCGTGCGCGACACGCTTAAGGCAGCCACCTGGTGTTTCGTCAACACTAACAGCTACGAAGATTGCGTGCTTGCCGCCGTCAACCTAGGCGACGACACCGACACCACCGCAGCCGTCGCCGGCGCCCTCGCCGGCACGGCATACGGTCTCAAAGCCATCCCACAGGAGTGGATCGACACTCTGCGCGGCAAAGAGCTGATTGAGAGCTGCCTGTTTTAAGGCGCCATTCAAGAAATAAGGCAGGAGTCATCATGGAGAGGAAGATCGCAAATATAGACGAGTTCCAAGTGGACGAAAACGGGATTCCGCTATTTCCAGTAGGACTGAAGGAGGAAGCCAGCCTCTATGTCCTCCCCGACGGGCGTTACCTCCCCTGCGGGGCCTACAGGACCGCGGACGGCGGTTCGATCATTTATGAGCCATCCGAACTAAGCTTCTTCGGGCAGATGCTTGCTCAATTCAAAGAGAACTAGAGGCTTGATTGCCCGTTAGATCGACACTGCTCCAAGCCATGGGGCGGGTAGGATGTCTCCCGCCGCGGCCTGTGAGGTAGAATTACGACTGCCGCGGAATCCGCCTGCGGGCAACGCTCCGATCTCCGATTGGGGTGAAGCCTATGAACTTGTTTCTTGAAATCCTGCGCCTCTCGATGTATGTAACCGGCATCGTCCGGAACCTCTACTCGATCTGGCGGGAATATAAGCAGTAACGGATAGCGAAGGGAGTCATGCAAAGGGCCGGTCGCACCCGGCCCTTTAGACGATAGTACCTGCGTTGCCCGCGCTTCCAAAGTTGACCGACTGAGGAGCGGGTTCCGCGGCACATCCTGATTTTACCCAGTGGCAAGGCTCTTTTACAGCCGTTCCACCGTTTATTTACATCCGCCAATCAAGACGAGGCTACTACGCACCTTTATTACACACGATGTTTTCAGCCTGGTATAACCAAGTTCAATAATAGAATGCAAATCCAACCATCGTGTCTGATTACGAAAGGATTTTTGCCTTTTCTGCAGCAAACTCTTCCTCGGTAAGTACTCCACTCTCACGCAGTGCTGCAAGCCTCTCAAGCCTTGCAACTACATCAACCACTATCCGCCAGCGTCTCAATAGTCTGTGAAACCTGCGGATACCGCTCAAGCTCCTTCGATAGGGCATCGACTATCTCGGCAATATTCTTTGCATTTTTGCCCCCGTTTAATACGTTTGCCCTGACCTTAGATGACGACTTGACAGTAACGCCAGATCCGCCTTCAACTGGAACAACCGAAATACTGATATTTTCGCCCCAAGACCAAAGGCTCATACCAATCTCGGCTGCAACTGTTCTTGTTGTGGGCGATGCACTATCAACTTTTACTTTAGGCAGCTTTTCCATAGCTGCCTTCAAGGCATTAAACGTGTCGTCAGGAGAATACGGTACCTGAAGCTGAAGCTGCTGATCCGCAAAACCCATAATCTGGCCTCCGCTTCTTACAAGATTAAGGCTATCGGCAATGGTAGCACGTTCCCAGCAGTCTTAAGTTCGTCTCATGACCTTGCGATGCAGCCCGACGCCCCGGCACCACTCCCCTACTTACCAAAAATCGCAGCGAACAATCCCTTGCGTTTGGGCTTTTCTTCTCGGTAGGAACCCTCAGCTGCCGCTGCAACCTGGCGCGGTTGCTCGCCACCTCCACGGCGCACGATCTGGTATAGGAAGGGCGATTTAACGTATTTGACCTCGATGGGCGTGGCGTGCACGGTGCTCTCGCCGGACAGATGCAGGCTCGGGTTAAGCGGCGCCACGATATGCGTTTCGCGCTTGTCGCTAAACACCACCGCGGCCGCACGACCCGTCTGGCCGTTTACGGCGATGCGCACCTGCTCGCCATCGCGGCTGTCCGTTGCCGGACGGTCGACAAAGTACACCGGCACCATCACCAGGCTATCCTTATGCTTGCGGGCCTTGCGCGCCCAGGTTCGGATGCTCTTTTTATTGAGCCCCAGCACCGCCTCGGCATCGTTGCCGGCAATGTCGAGCGCCAGCTTATCAATGACCACCTGGTCCTTGGTAGACGCATCGACGGAGACGACGCGGAAGTCACCTTCCTGCATGGCGGGATCGAACGGGCCGACCTTGGCAAAGTCCCATGGCTCCAAAATGCCCATAAGGCGAACATCCAGATAGTTTGCCCGCGGATACGCCCAGTCGAGCACCTCGTAGTACACCAGGGTTTCCTTGCTCAGGCCCTTGCCCGGGAAGCTCGCCATCATACGCAGGTCCGCCAGCGCCATGGGGAAATAGAAGAGCATCATGTCGTTTTGGATCGCGTCTTCCACATCGTGCCCGGCAAAGGCATCCGGGTACTGGCGCACCAGCTGCAGCGCGTTGGCACGTGCCTGCTGCGACGATATCTCACAGGGGACACCCTGTTCGGGAACGTATTCGGCACCCACGCCCATGGTCAGGCGCTTGCTAAAGGTGCCAGGCTTGAGAAGGTCGGCCACGCCAATCTTGTTGCCGCACGACGGGCACTCAAACACACGTTGGGTCGATGACCCCTCAAAGGACGCGCCGCAGAAGGGGCAGGGAATGCTCACGTGCGTCGCCTCTTGGAACTCCTGCGCCGTTCCGCGATCTTCCCACAGCAGATGCTCCAGGACCGACTGATTGCGCCAGTACGAATTGAAGAAATACCAGTCCGGGTCCTCTGGGCGCTCGAGCTGCGACACATGCGTGAGCTTGAGCAGTCCATCCACCACCGTCAACGGCGTATGGCGAATGCCCAAAGCGCTCTTGGGCTCTCCGGCGTCCGCCTGCCACGGAATGACCGCGCCGCAATAGGTGCACTCAAAGCTGCGCTTAGCCTGGTGCGAGTACATAGGGCCGCCGCAGTTTTGACATTTAATGGCAAACATCTCGTCCATGGAAACGTCCTCCTTTGCACAGGGGCTGTCGACGTTAAGTATGTCGAGCAAACAGGCACATGCCCATACCCATGTGGCCCAAAATGGACCACCCAGGCAGACGAGAAGGCTCGCTCGTTAGCACCGGCAGACTATTGCTGCATTTTCTGAGCATCGGTGCACGGCGCCCCCGCGCGAGCTACACTATCCTCTTAAACATGATTGTGAGGACGACCGCTATGCTATTTGTAAATCGGCTGGTACATACGCTTGTTCCCGGCAGCGAGAGCGAGCCGGTCGATGCATCTTGCCGCACCAACGCGGGCTTTTCCGCAAGCCTCGTCTGCATTGGCCTCAACATCACCCTGTGCCTGGCCAAGGGCATCGCGGGCCTGCTCGCCGGCTCCGTCTCCCTCATCGCCGACGCCTTCAACAACCTCTCCGACGCCTCGAGCAACATCGTGAGCCTGCTCGGGTTCCGCCTTGCCAGCCGCCCTGCAGACGAAGGCCACCCCTATGGCCACGGCCGCTACGAGTACCTAGCCGGCTTGTTTGTCGCCGTCCTGGTTTGCGCCGTCGGCATCAACCTGATCCTCGAGTCGGTCACTAAGATCATCAAGCCCTCCCCCACCGCCTACACGCTGGTCTCCCTAGCCGCTCTCGTCTTGTCCATGCTCGTCAAATTCTGGATGGCCGCATTCAACCGTGCGCTGGGCAACCGTATCGATTCCGAAACACTCATCGCCACAGCACAGGACTCCAAAAACGACGTCATCACCTCGGGATCGGTCCTGGCCGCAGCGCTTATTTCGCAGACGACCGGCTTTGACCTCGACGGCTGGGCGGGCCTGGGCGTGGGCGTCTTCATCTGCATCAGTGGCATGGGCCTGGTGCGCGACGCCATCAGCCCGTTGCTGGGGCAAGCGCCCGACCCCAAGCTCGTCCAGGCAATCCGCGACAAGATCATGTCCTATCCGCAGGTCTTGGGCACACACGACCTGATGGTGCACGACTACGGCCCCGGTCGTCAGTTTGCCAGCGCCCACGTGGAGATGCCCGGCGAGGGCGACGCGTTTGAACATCACGAGATCCTGGACACCATCGAGCACGACATCAAGCGCCAGATGGGCATTGACATCACGCTGCACTGCGACCCCATCGCGACAACCGGCGATGATTTGCGCGGCTGGGTCAAGCGCGGCATCATGCAGATCGACCCCGCACTCTCCATCCACGACCTGCACGAGCACGACGGGTTCGTTTCGTTTGACCTGGTGCGTCCCGACGGCTTTAATATATCCGACGAGGAGCTGCTGGAGCTCGTCACGCGCATCGTGCACGAGCGCCGGCCCAACGTCTCGTGCGTCGTCACATTTGATTCGGGCTTCAGCTCGCCCGAGCGTCCGGCCGAGCAGCTGTAGCCCGCTTAACAGCTAGTTTCCCTGCGCGCCCGAGATGCCGTTTTGTAGGGCGTTCCAGGCATCCGTCGCCATGTCGCCCAAGTTCTGAGCGGTGTCGCCCAGGTTCTGAGCCGTATCACCCAGCTCTTGGGCCTTATCCCCAAGCTCCTGTGCCTTGTTGCTCAAGTCCTCCAGCGTATTGGAGCTCGAGCTGTCGGTACCGCTTTGGCCGTCGGACGAGTTGCCCGAGCTGTTCTTGTGCGTGAGCTGAATTTCGAGGTTGCCGCTGTCGTTATAGTAAGCAGAAGTAACGACCCAGTTGGCATCGACGACGGGCGTTGAGCCATCATCAGTCAGGACCACGGCATTCGAAAGATCGGCGCCGCGCGACTTGAGGAGCTTCTTGGCGTTGGACCAGTACTGCCCCGGGATATCGCTCAGATCGACGGTGCTAGACGAGGCGGACTCGGTTTGCTCGGCAGTAGTATCGGCCGTTGAACTCCCTCGCTTGTTGAGCATGCCCGACACAATGGCAAACACAACCGACAGCGCAAAGAAGATCGCCAGCACGATGAGAATCTTCTTGATCACGCTCGACGAACGCGACGGCTTCTTCTCCTCGTCCTCGCCATATTGCGGAATCGACTTGGGGTACTCGCGATACGGCTCGCGCGACTCGTAGCGAGGCTGCGCCGTGCGAGGCATATACGTCGTCTGCTGAGGCTGCGGAATGGGATTCTGCGGCAGGTCATCATAGGGATTCGGTGTCGAGGCGGCATAAGAATCCTGCGGCGCATAATCAAACGGGTCCGGAGCTGCGTTGCCATAGGGGCCTTGCGAAGATGCAGCATAAGAATCCTGCGCCGTGTCGCCATAGCCCATAACCCGGGTGGGCTCGGCAGAAGGCTGCGTCGCGGCGGGGTCGGTATAACCGCGGTTGGGAACAACGCGAGTCGCATCGGCGCTATCGCCAGCCTGCGCGGAACCGTAGCCGCCCATCACGGTTGTCTTGTCCTGATCCATGCAACGATTCCTTTCCGTCGCGCGTGAGCATCAAGTTATCCATGCATTCTACCCGCGCAAAAGCCTATGATGGGCAGAGCCCGTCGGTATCTACAAGACATGCGCGGGCCTAAGGATAAAAAAGCCCCGCCGGGCCTTGGTAGGCACGGCGGGGCGGGCTAGCAGCTATGGACAGCAGGCTTAGAACAGGCCGGTGATGTTGCCGTCGTTGTCGACGTCGATGTTCTCGGCCGCGGGGACCTTGGGCAGGCCCGGCATGGTCAGAACACTGCCAGTCAGTGCGACCACAAAGTGGGCACCGGCGGAAACCTTGAGCTCGCGCACCGTGATGCGGAAGTTCTCGGGAGCGCCCAGGGCCTTGGCGTTGTCGCTAAAGCTGTACTGCGTCTTGGCCACGCACACCGGCAGGTTGCCAAAGCCGTTCTCGCGCAGCTCGGCGAGCTGGCGCTTGGCGGCCGGCGTAAAGTCGACGCCGTCGGCGCGGTAGACCTTGGTGGCAATGGCCTCAAGAGCGTCGGCCACATCGGCGCCGTCCTCATAGGCAAACTTGAGCTCGCTCGGCTGCTCAATCAGACGCATGACCTCATCGGCAAGCTCGAGCGCGCCCTCGCCGCCCTTGGCCCAGACCTCGGAAAGCTTAACGTTGACGCCGAGCTTCTGACACTCGGACTCGATGAGCGCAAGCTCGGCCTCGGTGTCCGTCGGGAAGCGGTTGATGGCGACTACGCAGGGCAGACCATAAACGTTCTGGATGTTGTCGACGTGACGCAGCAGGTTGGGCATGCCGGCCTTGAGTGCCTCGAGGTTCTCCTCGTTGAGGTCGGCCTTGGCGACGCCACCGTTGTACTTCAGCGCACGAGCGGTCGCGACGACCACGACGGCGCTGGGACGAACGCCCGTCATACGGCACTTGATGTCGAGGAACTTCTCGGCACCCAGATCGGCACCGAAGCCGGCCTCGGTAATGGCGACATCGCCAAAGCGCATCGCCATACGCGTGGCCATGATAGAGTTGCAGCCGTGGGCAATGTTGGCGAAGGGACCGCCGTGGACAAACGCGGGCGTGCCCTCGAGCGTTTGCACCAGGTTGGGCTTGAGCGCGTCCTTAAGCAACGCGGCCATGGCACCCTGGGCCTTAAGGTCGCGGGCACGGACGGGCTCGCCGGCAAAGCTGTAGCCGACGACGATCTCGCCCAGGCGCTCCTTGAGGTCGTTAATGCTCGTAGACAGGCACAGGATTGCCATGACCTCGGAGGCGACGGTGATATCGAAGCCGTCCTCGCGCGGCACGCCCTGGGCCTTACCGCCAATACCGTCGATGACGTGGCGCAGCTGACGGTCGTTCATATCGACGACGCGCTTCCAAGTGATGCGTTTAACGTCGATGCCAAGCTGGTTGCCCTGCTGAATATGGTTGTCGAGCATGGCGGCCAGCAGGTTGTTGGCAGCACCGATGGCATGGAAGTCGCCGGTAAAGTGCAGGTTGATATCCTCCATGGGGATGACCTGAGCCCAGCCGCCGCCGGCAGCGCCGCCCTTAACGCCAAAGACGGGGCCGAGCGAAGGCTCGCGCAGGGCCACGGCGCTCTTGACGCCGCGACGGCGCAGACCGTCGGCCAGACCGATGGTCGTGGTGGTCTTGCCCTCGCCCGCAGGCGTTGGGTTGATGGCGGTCACGAGGACGAGCTTGGCCTGGTGATCAGTCGGCTCGTTGAGCAGTGAATAATCGACCTTAGCCTTGTCGAAGCCGTACGGAATCAGGTGCTTAACGTCGACGCCGGCGTTCTTGGCCACCTCGGTAATAGGCAGCGGCGTGACAGAACGTGCGATTTCGATGTCAGTAGGCATGGGCGGTCCTTTCGTTACCGAATGAGAAAAAGACCAATTCAGCATAGCACGGGCGCGCAATAGTAAAACACCCGTAACCGATGAATGGCGATATGTTTATCCAATGCTCAGCGATAGCTTAACAGCCCGCCAAAACAAAGCGCCCTAAATGGTAGGTTCAATCCCCAAGTGCTCAAAGGTGCGAAGCGTTGCCTGGCGGCCCTGGGGCGTGCGAATCATCAAGCCGCACTGCAGCAGATAGGGCTCATAGACATCCTCGAGCGTTCCCGGGTCCTCGCCCACCGCGCTGGCAAGCGTTGTCAGGCCCACGGCACGTCCGGAGAACGTCTTAGCGAGTGTCTCCAAAATGCGAATATCCATCCAGTCCAGACCAAGCTCATCGATCTCGAAGAACTCGAGCGCCTGACGGCAAATATCAAGCTCAATGGGACCGTTGCCGCGCACCTGCGCGTAATCGCGCACGCGCTTGAGCAGGCGGTTGGCAAGACGTGGCGTGCCGCGCGAACGCGAGCCGATCTCGAGCGCACTGGGATGGTCGATCGCCACGCCCAGGATGGACGCCGAGCGCGTCACAATCTGCGCGAGCTCCTCGACCGTGTAGTAATCCAGGCGATATGAAATGCCAAAGCGGTCGCGCAGCGGGCCAGTCAGCATACCCGAGCGGGTCGTTGCTGCTACGAGCGTAAACTTGGGGATATCCAGGCGAATCGAGCGCGCCGCCGGACCCTTGCCAATCACGATATCGAGGGCAAAGTCCTCCATCGCGGGGTACAGGACTTCCTCGACCGAACGGTTGAGGCGGTGGATCTCGTCGATAAACAGCACATCACCCGGCTGCAAGTTAGTAAGGATGGCCGCCAGGTCGCCGGTGCGCGCAATAGCGGGGCCGCTCGTCGTCTTGATCTGAGCGCCCAGCTCGTTGGCGATAACGGTGGCCAGCGTGGTCTTGCCCAGGCCCGGAGGACCCGAGAAAATCACGTGGTCGAGCGTCTCGCCACGGCTCTGCGCCGCTTCGATCAACACGCGCAGGCTCTGCTTGATGTGCTCCTGGCCACAGTAGTCGTCCAGGCGCTGGGGGCGCAAAGTGCGGTCGACATCGAGGTCCTCGGCCGTCAGCTCCGAGCCCACCATGCGCTCGCCGTGCGCCATGGATGCCGCCGGCGAGTTGCCGGGCGTCGCCCACAGGTCCTGAGAGTCATCGGCTTCCCACATCACGCATCCATTCCGAGTCGCTTAAGCGCCGCGCCGAGCAGATCCTCGACACGCATATCCTGCCCATCATACCCGCTCAGGGCAACCTCGGTCTCCTGCGGGCTAAAGCCCATGGAAAGGAGCGCCGCACGGGCGTCATCGATCGCCGAAGGAGCGGCGGCGGGCACGGGCATCGCAACCTGACCGGGGATCGCATCGACCGGCACAAAGCCCTTGTCCTTGGCAAAGGTGCTCTTGAGCTCCAAGATGAGGCGCTGGGCGGTCTTTTTGCCCACGCCGGGCACCTTGGCCATGCCCTTGTCGTCCTCGGCCATCACCAGGGAATACAGCTGTCCCACGGTATAGGTGGAGAGCACGGCAAGCGCCAGGCGCGGACCGACACCCGAGACGGACACGAGCCGATCGAACATCGTGCGCTCATCCTTTGAGGAAAAACCGAAAAGTGTCATGGCGTCCTCGCGCACCTGCATACGCGTGTAGAGGCGGACCTCGCCGCCGGGCGTCGGCAACGTGGCCGCAGTGCTGCCCGAGATGCCGAGTTCAAAGCCAACGCCCGACACGTCGACGACGGCCGAGCTCATCGTGGCCTCGACAAGCGTTCCATGGAGCTGGGAAATCATCAGTATCCGGTTCCTCTCTGTTGATAGAACTCGCCGCCGGTGAGGGCGCGGGTGCGGCTGAGGTTAACGTGGCAGATGGCGCAGGCCAGGGCATCGGCGGCATGGTCGGGATGCGGGTCGTGATCGAGCTGCGTGAGCGTACGAACCATATACGCGACCTGCCGTTTGTCCGCAGCGCCGGTGCCCACAACAGCCTGCTTAATCTGCATAGGCGTATACTCGCCAATCTCGAGCGCGCATTCCGAAAGCGCCACGAGCGCGGCGCCGCGGGCATGCGCCGTAGGGATGGCCGAGCGAACGTTGGCGCCAAAGTAAATGCTCTCGATAGCAGCGGTATCGGGTCGATAGCGCTCCACGACACCCTTGAGGTCGCGGGCGATATGCGACAGGCGCACCGCGAGCGGACTACCCGCGCTGGTCTCGATGCAGCCATAGGCACGGCAGCGAACCTCGCCACGCCGCTCCTCGATAATCCCCCAACCCGTATGAGCCAAACCGGGGTCAATGCCTAAAATAACCAAGCCAACCTCCCCTCGTCTTTTACCAAGCGCAAGGCAAGGCCCCGCGCACTACTCACGAACGTCTGTTCTAGAATAACACAACGGGGTCAAGATGCTTAGTTGAAGTATCGGGGTTGAGAGCGAATCCCATCCCCAGTTTAGTTCTGCGAGAAGAATGGGAACTGTCGGGGATCAACCGGCGGATGCGGCATCGGGCCACCCTGGTGCCCACCCTGCGGGCCACCCTGGCCGCCCATCATCTTATCGATGGCGTCCTGAACCTCGCCCTCGAACTTTTTCATTCCCTCGTGTAAACGACGCTGACCGTCTTCAGAGCGCAACTCCTCCATTTGTTCGGGCGAAATACCCAGTAGCTCGCCCAGCACGCCCATCATCTCGTTTCGCACGCGCTCACTAGTATCCTCGTCAGCAAAACGGCGCACCTCGGCGCGCGCCAGCGAATCGACCGTCATACGCTCCTTGCCGTTAAGCCCCAGGTCGGACCACGCGAGCATGTACGGCCAGGAGCGCTCGGCAAACGAACGGGACGAAACGATCGGCGCCGTCGGCAACATGCGGCGGGCAGCCTCACCCTGTCGAACGAGCATCAGCAGCAGCGAGCAGGCCTCAGGCTTGCCAGCGGCCATCGGGATGTCGTCGAAAGATCGATTGCGGTCCACGTGCGCCTCAAGCGCGCCATCGATCTCACCCGGCTCGACCCCGCCGAGCAGCTGTGCCGCGCGGTCGAGCATATCGACCGGACCGTCGAGCGTCGAGAGCGCCTGCGCCAGCACTCGCTCCATACAATCTTCCACCGCGTTGAGCGTCACGAGCTCTTGGGGCACCACGGCAGACGTGCGGTTGCGCACGCGCGCCACAAACTCAAGCGTCGACAGGTACACATCGCCAAAGGGCGCATAATCGCCCTGGTAGCCGCCGCAAAGCGCCGGCGCCGCCAGTGCGTACTCGGTTTTGGACAGCGGGCTCAGCGCCATCGCACTCAACTCGAGCGCCGTGTCCTCCAGCATGAGGCCCAGCGTGCGAGAGCGC
>URUI01000027.1 GCA_900551015.1 uncultured Collinsella sp. | reverse complement strand
GGGCAGGGGCAGACGGCCATCCGGAGGCGCCCGATCGGCGGCCCCTCGGGGCTTGCCCGTATCGTAGGCAATGCGCCGAATGCTCGCCATCGAAATTTATCGATGGCCTATTTCAGACTGTAATGGGCGGACACCAGCTACGGTGCCCGCCCCCCCTGTATTTGATATGCTCGGTATGATTATCCCTCACAAACAATCAGAGAAATCTCGACCGCAATCGGTCGACAGTAAAGCAAATGATAAAAACGCTTGCTACGTTTATGAGGCAGTCAATTAAAATCGAGATGCATTGACCATTCCCCAACGGGGTCACGCCGCAAATCCACATGAGCATCGAGGCTGGAAGCGGAAGCATGGAATTGGCCCCGATCTGTATGTAGATCGCTACGACGTTGACAAGCAACAGCATGCCAATCGGACCGAAGCCGGACCCAAAATAGGAAACAACGATTACGCAAGAAACCACGTATGCAAGGCAGGCAGCGGCAGCAAGAACAAGTCGATAGCAAAATACATGCAGGTTGAAATACTGCTGAGCATCCGAAACGATTGCGCAGTTCAGACAGTACAAAACGACACTCGACAGGACAAACGCGCCCAAAAGGGCAAAAGAAGATAGCACCACTCGCGCAACGATAGCGCACACACGCTTCCCTCCCCGAGCCTCCGACAACCCCCACGGTTCCTCGACAAAGCCCGAACTGACAAAGCGCGGCACAATGCAAGCCGCGATGAACGGAAAGAACAATGCATGGGCCAACGGGGCTACGTTGAACAGCAGACCGCGAAAAACCTCTGCATTGCCAAATAGAAGGACATCCTCCGCCGATAGCCGAAGCGTCGGGTCTGGGAAAAAACCCAAGAAACTGTTCTCACGGAGGCTACAGAACCACATCGGGAAAGAATTAAGCTGCAATATCACCATGTACGCATAAATTACCAGGATTAAGGCGTACGCCCATTTGCTCACATGCTTCAATTCTGACTGGAGAAGTCTTTTAATCTGACGAGCCATTGAGCACACCCCCAGCGCGAAAGCTCAAGAGAGCGTAAATCAATACCGATAGACAGCTGGCTGCCACGCCATATCCCAGAAGCGTCAGCTGCCCCATATCGCTATACCCAAGGGCACATCCGACTCCAAGGTACGGCCCCGGAAGAAAGAAAATCCATCGCAAGGACGGTATGGGCGTCTGAAGGTAAGTTCCGTAGAGCGTCAAGCTCATGACAAATCCAACTATCACCACGGCCCCGCTCAATACAGCGCTGCCCGTAATCCGATAGATGGTCACCGTCTCCAGCGCAACCGATATCACCAATACGGCGTTGACTATCATTGCAGGCAAAAATGCAGCCAGCATGCCATGCACGTAGTTTTGCCCTCCACGTGTTACGGCTATTGCAAAAAGAAGAAGGCAAAGCGCACTATATGCTGCGCCAATTATGAAAGCAGACGAAAATGCATGTGCTAGAGCGCCATTAAAGCGGGCGAGACCTCTTGCCATAGAAATTCGGTATCCCTCTTCATAGCCGCGCTCCTGTAAAATCGCCAGGCAAACGATGAGCGGTACGAACAGAGACGTACCGGCAAAAGCGCTGCGCGCAAGGGACTCATCAGGCGCAGAAGGATCGATTGCATTCCAGAGGAAACCAATATCCTCCCCACAAACGCCATAGCCAAAGGCGAGCAACGTTGTTCCGTTTTTTAGAAAGATGCCGAAGAGAAGGCCGAACGCCAGCATAAGCGCAAGACCAAACTTCGCCGGAAATATCCTGTGCAAACGCATCATATCTGCCTTTATGGGATGGATCGCCCGCTTCATAGCGAGACCGCCTTCATCAAGCGCCTGTAATACTCTTTTAGGGATGGCGCCTCATCCCTTATGACGTCCATCGATTCCTTTTTCAGCAGTTCGCCGTCATGAATAAACAGGCAGCTTGTTGCAACCGATGCCAGCTCATCCAAATCATGACTAGAGATGAGCATGGTCTTACCCTGCTCTCGATTCAATCGGCCGATAAGGGTCCATATGCTCTCAATGCCCAACGGATCCAATCCATTTGCCGGCTCATCGAAAATCAGCAAGTCGGTGTCGCCCAACAAAGCCGTAGCTATATCCAATCGCCGTTTCATTCCCAGAGAAAAACTGCTCACGCTCTTTTTCTCATCGGCATCCAGCCCGACTAGGCTCAAAACGCGAGGGATCTCACGCTTCTCATCGAGCCCCCATTCCACACATCGGATTTGAAGATTCTCAACCGCACTGAGGGATTTGTATGCTCCGCAGGAATCTGGCACATAGCCGACACGCGTCCGCATCAGGCTCAGCTCTTTTTTCGACTTGCCTCCAAAGAGCTCCACGCTCCCCGACGATGGCTCACAGAGGCCCAATACGATTTTAATAAGCGTGCTTTTGCCCGCCCCGTTTGCACCAACAAGGGCGCAGAGCTCAGACTGATGTACCTCGAAGGAAACGTCATGCAAAACGCGGCGCCTCCCATAGCGCTTTGACACCCTTGATAGCCTTATCGTTGATACGTTCATTGGCCTCCCGTTCCGCTTGATAGCAAAACCGCTCATATCGTTCCTTCTTTACTTTATCGTTTTCCATAGTTGTTATTGTTTTTCGATAACTCATATTTGTCAAGATAATCTAAAAGAAAGAACCTGTGTTAGACACGGGTCCCTTCACACTGATATTTCGTTTTAGTTGTTCGCCTTAAGCTACTCGTCGCTCAAATCGACAGCAAAGACTGATGTCGGAAGCGACGCCTCATTGCCTCCGCCGTCCCGCATCTGCCTCACAACGTTTTTTGCACGCTCAACAATAAGCTCCTCAAGCTCTTTCTCACTCACGCGCTGAATAATATCTCCCGGTTGACAATCAAGCTCATCACAGATATCGAGGAGCGTCTTTAGGCGAATAGCTTTTATCTTTCCGTTTCTAAGCTTTGAAATATTAGCCGGAGTATGCCCCGTCGCTCGAATCAGATCAGCACTGGTCTTTCCGGTCTTAAGCAGCTGCGTCTCAAGCTCGATGATGAGATAGCTCATGTTTCCTCCTACACAAGCTCGTCAGACTGCTCTTGGAGCAGCGAGGCATAACTCCAGATCGCCGAGATAAACAGACAGACAACTGCGCCGATAAACGACCCCGCATCAAAGGTAGCGCCTTGGCAAATCTCAATAACGAAGGAATGAGGCACGATGTAAAGCTCCAGTCCGCCAATGGTGAGATTGACCGATCCATAGGCACCAACAAGCGAAACCGCGGCGTTAACAGCAAAGGCAAGCGCGAGAACACGGATAAGCCACACATGCGTCTTGGTAAAGGGCGAGACGCCTCGCGAGATGTTACGGCTGATCCCGCACAAAACGACAAGCGAAATACCCACGACGAGTGCCAGGCACAGTCCGCTTGGGATAACGATGCACCCGCCATTGAGAAGCGTCACGACACCGAAAGAATCGACAGAAGCAACGTTTGCAACCGCATACCAGATCACGTAAACAACCAACGCGGCAAAAGCAACGAGCATCCCTGCAAAAACGGCTGCCATGCAAAAACCAAGCTTCCTGATATTTTCGCCCGCCTTGGCCATACGCTGAACGCTGTTGGACATACACTCACCCTCATCGGTTCTATCGTTATTCGAACAGTTTATCGAACAACGATATGGATTGCATGCGGAAAGCCCCGCCAGTGCGCATAGGCCATTCACTAATCAGAAGAGATGAGCGTGGATTTTTGGACACGTATCGAACGAGCGTGGATAATCTCCCACTTTGAGGCCGCCACCGGGCCTAAAACGGGAGATTATCCACGCTCATAGTCATCAAGGCTCACAGCCTCTTACTCGGCCGCCTCGCGCAGGGCCGACATCGTAGCCGCATATTGCTGCTGCAACGCATGCATTCCCGCGCGAGCGCCGTCAACGGCATCGGCGCCGCGCAGCGCTTCGGTCACCACGACCGCCGGCTCGTACAGATTATCGAATCCCAGGTTCTGGCTCACGCCCTTGAGCGTGTGCGCTGCCATAAACGCACCTTCGGCGTCTCCTGCCGCCATGGCGGCCTCCAGCTTGTCCATGCTCTCGTCATCCAAAAACTTGAGGGCAAAGCGGGCAAGCATTTCCTCGCCCATCAGCCGAGCGCACGCGTCATCATAATTAGCGCCGATCTTCTCATACGCCTCACGCATGGAAATCATGGATTAAAAACTCCTTTGGTCAAACTAAATCGTGGGAAACGCGACGACGTCGGCGGGGCGTGCCAACGTCTCGGCAATTTGGTCTTGCACCTCGAGCAGGCAATCGAGCAGCAGCGGGTTAAAGGTGCCGCACTTACCGTCCAGGATCATCTGGATCGCCTCCTCGTGCGGGATAGCGTCCTTGTACACGCGCACGCTCGTCAGTGCATCGTACACGTCAGCCACCGAAACCACCTGCGCGGCGATGGGAATTTCGTCGCCCTTAAGGCCATCGGGATAACCCTTGCCGTCCCAGCGCTCGTGATGCCAACGCGCAATCTGGTACGCATATTCCATAAGCGCATTGCCGGCGTGATGGCTGCCCAGCTCGAGCAGCATGTTGGCGCCAATCGTGGTATGCGTCTTCATAATCTCGAATTCCTCGGGCGTGAGGCGCCCGGGCTTGTTGAGGATCGCATCGTCAATCGACATCTTGCCGATATCGTGCAGCGCCGAAGCCAGGGCGATCGTGGAGCGTTCCTCATTGTCGAGGGAGATTGTGCCGCTACGCTGGACCAGATAGCCAAGCAGCAGCTCGGTCAGCTTTTCGATGTTCGTAACGTGCCTACCGCTCTCGCCGTTGCGAAGCTCCATGACGCCGGCCATGATGTCGATGAGCATGCGGCTGTTCTTGACGCGCTCATTGTACTGCTGAGACAGCAGGCTCGTCAGGCGGCGTTGCTTGGCATACAGGCGGATGGTGTTGCTTACGCGGCGGCGCACGACACGGGAGTCAAACGGGCGGTTGACATAGTCCGAGGCACCAAGCTCATACGCACGCAGCACCACTTCGTCGGAATCTTCGCTCGAGATCATGATGACGGGCAAATTGTCAATATTCGATCGACGCGACAGATCGCCCAGCACCTCAAAGCCGTTCATGCCCGGCATGACAATGTCCAGCAGCACGAGCGACAACTCATCGCCATAGCGGTCGACCATGTCGAGCGCCGCGCGACCGTTATCGGCCTCGAGGATGCAATACTCGTCCTTGAGCATCTCGTTGAGAATGGCTCGGTTCATCTCGGAGTCATCGACAATAAGCACCGTAGGCTTTTCGCTTTGGAAGGCCTCGATGGATTCGGCATCGGTCACGACTGTACCGGCTTTTGCCTTAGCGCGGCTCAATAATTGGACAGCCTGGCTAACACCCTCATCGACCGTTTCGCCATTAATGCGAACGCCACCAACGCATGCCGTCAAGCTAACGCGCTCATGCCCCGGAATAATCGTGGAATGAACGGCATCGGATACTTGACGCAGGCGACGGGCAAAGTCATCAGAGGGAATATTGGGCATGACGGCCACAAACTTATCGCAGCCAAAACGCACAAGCTCGTCAGTCGAACGAACACCGCTGCGTATGGCCGTCGCCACGGCACCAAGCGCAAGGTCGCCGGCATGGCGGCCATACGTATCGTTGAAGGCCCTAAAATCATCAAGGTCGATCATGGCCACGCCGGCCTGCATACGGGCGCTACGAAGCTTTTCCTCGTAATATCGGCGATTGCGCACGCTCGTCAGCACGTCGGTGTAGACAAGGTCCTCTTCTGCGGCCTCCCGCTCATCAATCGGACGCACCATCAGCAGAACGTGAGGCTCGCCCTCAACCATCAAAGAGCGCAGGCGAGCGCGGTACTCAACGCCATCGTTGAGCAGCCGTTCCGACACCTCATCGGAACCCGCCGCCAAGGCTTCAAGACTTGACTGGCGCAGACAGGGACACCGTTCGCCGGCGAGCAGGCAGTTAGGATCGCCCTTAATCTGATCGAAAGACAGCAAACGCACCACGGGGTAGGTCTTCGCGACACGGGCGACCTCGGCGGCAGCCTCCTCGTCGGTTAGATTGGCCTCGTGATTATTGAGCATAGGGGGCCCTTTCAGTAGTTTTGCTTGGTAGCAGTGGGTGCCAAATGTTACAAGGGTAGCACCTTGTCGATGCAGGTACGCACGTGAATACCGTTTCTTTTTCATGAGTTGGCAGACGGTAGGGCTGAAGCCGCAGCCGTAAGGTTCTGGGCGCATCTGTTAACACGGTCGAAATGTTTACGGGAAAAGCCCGTTTTGATTATTGCGGCTGCTAGAACCCTAGGACGCCACGGACGGCCTGGGCAGCCGCTACCGGTCGATCGCGCAGCCCGTTGTGCGTGCCGGGGACCGTTACGAGCGGACAGCCCAAAAGCTCAGCCGACGCTCTCGTGCCCGCTTCGCGGGGCGTGCCAATCGAGAGCTCGCCCAAAAACACGGCGGCCACCGTTTTCGATGCGCGGACGCGATCCCAATCGGGAACGCAGGTCATAATGATCCCGTATTCGTTTGCCATAAAGCTGCGGCCGTTGCGCAGGGCATGCTTGGCTTCCGCCTCGGTTGTCTTGGGAGCTTGAGGATCCGAATCACCGATGGCACTCAGGAAGGCTCTTAATGCCCTCGAGACCTTTCCCGCAGCAATCATCTCGAGCAAAACCGGGGCCGTGCCCAGGCCAGCGCCCTCGTTTGTCACGGCGGGTTCGTGCAGCATCGCGCGCGAGACAATGGCCGGGTTTGTACGGAGAAGCTCCAGGGTCACCAGCGTACCGGCGCTGTGCGCGAGGACATTTGCCGGGGCGCCGACATGCTCGATAACGGCCTGCAGGTCGGCGGCCTGGGCGGCGAGGTCGTAGCGCCCGTCCGCGGCATCGCCGCTCTCGCCGCAACCGCGGCGGTCGTAGGCAATTACGCGATAGCCGCAGGCGAGCTCGCGGGCGATCCCGTCAAAAAATGTGCCGTCGACGCAAGCGCCGTGCACGCACACCAAGGCAGGCGCATCCGACGGCACGCCCGGCTCGACAAACTCGCGACAGGCAATCGTGGTGCCCGCATTCTCGACCGTAAAATCCATGTTGTGCCCCATCGTCTTGCACCTTGTTAACGCATTAACTGTACCCAACCGGAAACCTCTCATAGCGCGGACATCGAGGGCAGCGTGAAAAAACGAAATCTGAAAAGCACAAGCCCGAATCAGACTTCGGCACCGATGCTATGCTTAGGCACAACTGTCCCAAGGAGCATATGCCTATGTCTACGTTTTTAAATGCCAGCCCCATCTTTGGACCGGTGCGCAGTCGCCGCCTGGGCCTTTCGCTCGGTGTCAACATGATGCCGGCGTCGGGCAAGATCTGCACGTTCGACTGCATCTACTGCGAGAACGGCCTTAACGCCGAGCGCCCCTGCCATGAGCCGTATAACACGGCCGCCGGGGTGCTCGACGCACTCGAGGCCAAGCTGCGCGAGATGGCAGCCGAGGGTGAGCTACCCGATGTAATCACCTTCGCCGGCAATGGCGAGCCCACCGCCGCACCGGAGTTTCCGCAGGCTATCGCCGGCGCCATCGCACTTCGCGACCAGCTGGCCCCGAACACCAAGATCGCCGTGCTCTCCAATGGCACGCGCGCTGACCAGCCCGCTGTGCACGATGCGCTCATGATGGTCGACGACAACATCCTCAAGCTCGATACGGTCGACCCGGCTTTTATCCAGCTGCTCGACCAGCCCGTTGGCCCCTACGACGTCGAGCACCAGATCGAGACGTTCGCGAGCTTTAACGGCCACGTTATTATCCAGACGATCTTTTTGAACGGCGAGTACCAGGGCAAGTCCCTCGATAACACTGGTGAAGCGTACGTCGGCCCTTGGCTCGCGGCACTCGAGCGCATTCGCCCGCAGGAGGCGACCATCTACACGGTGGCGCGCGAGACACCGGTCGCCGGCCTTGCCAAAGCAGCGCCCGTGGTGCTCGACACAATCGCCGCACGCGTGCGCGCGCTCGGCATCCCCTGCCAGGTGAGCTACTAGCAGAACCGCACAGACTACCCGGTACTTGGCTGATGGGGTGGGCTATACTAGCTGCGAATGAAAGGAAGTTAGCCATGTTTGACAATGGACCCGTGCCCGGCCGCAACGACGCTTGCTGGTGCGGCAGCGGCAAAAAATATAAGAAATGCCACAGCGCCTTCGACGAGCGCCTCGAGCGCCTGTGGGAAGAGGGCTGGGAGGTTCTGCCCCGCACGCTCTACAAGACGCCCGCCGATATCGAGGGCATCAAGCGTTCGGCCGCCATCAACGTAGGCGTGCTCGACTACGTGGGCGAGCACATCGCCGCGGGCATGACCACCAACCAGATCGACCAGATGATCTACGACTACACCGTCGAGCACGGTGGCACGCCGGCCGACCTCAACTACGAGGGCTATCCCAAGAGCGTGTGCACCTCGATCAACGACGTGGTCTGCCACGGTATCCCCTGCGATACGGACGTGCTGCACGAGGGCGACATCATCAACGTGGACTGCTCCACGATCTTGGACGGCTACTTTAGCGACTCGAGCCGTATGTTCTGCATCGGCGAAGTCTCGGCCGAGCGCCAGCGCCTGGTCGACGTCACCCGCGCCAGCGTGGAGGCGGGTCTGGCGGCCGTCAAGCCGTGGCTGCCGCTATCCGTGATGGCCGAGGCCGTGCAAAAGACGGTCGAGGACGCCGGCTTTAGCGTGGTGCGCGAGTACGGCGGACACGGCATCGGTAAGGAGTTCCACGAGGACCCGTTTGTGGGCTTTACCACCGAGGCGCCCGATGTAGACACCATCATGGCTCCGGGCATGGTCTTTACCATCGAGCCCATGGTCAACGCCGGAGCGCCCGACATCAAGATTAGCAAGGGTGACGGTTGGTGCGTGCGCACCAAGGACGGCAGCGATTCGGCCCAGTGCGAGGTACAGCTCGTGGTGACCGAGGACGGCTACGAGCTGCTGAGCTGGTAGCCGTGGATGCGCCGGATGCTGACGGGCACGCTCGTCTAGCATCCGGCGTTTTTGTTTGAACGTTTTGCCTGATAAAACCCGCCAAAATAAACCTGTCCCTTTTTGGCGGGTCAAGCGGAAAGGACTGCTTGTGAACATCTTGGTTTTGCTGCCCGTCAACGACCGCCATCGCGCAATTCTTGAGTCGAGCGCTCCGGGCGAGGACTTTATCTACACGAGCGCCGACGCTATCACGCGCGAACAAGTCGCCAACGCCGACGTGATCTTGGGCAACATAGACCCTGCCCTACTTACCGCATGCGAGCACCTCCAGCTGCTGCAACTACAGACCGCGGGCTATGACGATTACTTGGCTGCCGGCACCGTGCCAGCCGACGCCAAACTGTCTTGCTCGGTGGGCGCCTACGGCCAGGCCGTGAGCGAGCACATGTTTGCCATGGTCCTTTCCATGATGAAGCGCCTGCCCGGCTATCACGACTTGCAGCGTGAACATCGCTGGGAGGATTTGGGGCCAGTTACCTCGCTCAAAAACGCCAACGTGCTGGTGCTGGGCGCGGGCGATATCGGCGGTCACTTTGCCACGCTCTGCCGCGGCATGGGCGCGCACGTCCGCGGCATCAAGCGCCATCCACTCGTCTACCCCATTGTGTTTGAGGACATGGACGGCATGGACGCCCTACCTGAGCGCCTGGCAGAGGCCGACATCGTCGCATCCTTTATGCCGAGCACGCCCGAGACCCGCGGTCTGGCGAACGCGGAGTTCTTTGCCGCTATGAAACCAGGTGCCTTCTTTGCCAACGGCGGCCGCGGAGACCTTGTAGTTGCCGACGACTTAGTTGCCGCCCTGGAGTCGGGGCATCTCGCCGGCGCCGCGGTCGACGTCACCGACCCCGAGCCGCTGCCTGAGACAAGCCCCCTGTGGGATGCGCCCAACATGCTCATCACGCCGCATGTCTCCGGCTGGTTCCACCTAGGAGCCACGCTCAATAACGTGGTCGACATCGCCGCGGAGAATCTGCGTCACCTGCAGGCGGGCGAGACGCTACGTTGTTGGATCGAACACTAAGTATTACGCCGTTCTAACGAACGGCGTAATGAGCCGACGCTGCGAGCCCGCCGTTTGGCCAATCTGCCGCTCAATTTCAAAGGCGCGACCAGAAGGTCAGCGCCTTTTCATTTCACGGCACCTTGGCTCAAACGGCGGGCTCTCGCTGGCGTGCGCTCTACCTGCGGCGTTTCGCTGGCGCCGGCTTCATCTGCAAGCCTTAGCAGTTCCGTCTTGCCGTTGGCGTTGTGGCATTTGCCCAGATAAAACCTGCCAAAATAAACCTGTCCCTTTTTGGTAGGTTTGGTGCAATGGGGTCAGGTTGGCTTGCGCCATACCGGTAGTTCTGTCTGCGACACTCTCGCCAAAGTGATATCAAACATACATCTAGCGTTTTCGACACTTCGCTTATTAGAGCCAGTCCGTCTCCTCGTCATAGCGGTCCGAATAGGCGTTACGCTTGAGTTCTTCAGCACTCGTTGGTCGCGCCTTGGACACGTCGACCCCTGACTCATGGCAAGCGGCGACGAACAGCTGTAAACCCCGATCAATAAGCTGAGCCCCACGCTCGGCCTTCATTTCTTCGGCTCGCATTTAGAGCTCCACGCTTTCGGCTCCGTTGATGGTTAGGTCGCGCTCGTAGAAGGCGGTGAGGGCGCGGATGGCGTACATCACGTCGCGCACGCCGCCGGTCTCGTAGCTCGAGTGCATGGCAAGCTGCGGCAGGCCCACATCCACGGCGTGCATGCTCGCCTGCATGTTCGACAGGTTGCCCAGGGTGGAGCCGCCGGCCATATCGCTCTTGTTGGCGAAGGCCTGCGTGGATACGTCAGCGTCATCGCAGATGGCCTGGAACACCGCGCGACTAAAGGCATCGGTGCAGTAGTGCTGGTTGGCGGCCTCCTTGATGACGATGCCGCCGTTGAGCACAACCTGGTTGCGGGCGTCGCACTTCTCGGCGTGGTTGGGGTGCACGGCATGCGCGTTGTCGCAGCTCACGAGCATCGAAGCGGCAAGCGCACGGTGGTACGACTCGTCGTCAAAGCCCAGCGATCCGTTAATGCGGCGCAGCGCATCGGCCAAGAACGTCGACATCGCTCCCTGCTTGGTCTCGGAGCCAACTTCCTCGTTATCAAAGCAGCAGAAGACCGAAACGTCGTGCGCGTTCTCAGCACCCAAAAATGCCTGCAGCGAGGTGTAGGCGCAGGCCAGGTCGTCGAGCTTGGGCGTCGAGATAAACTCGTCGGCCCAGCCCCAAATGCGCGCATCCTGACGATTGACCAGGAACAGGTCGCGGCCCAAAATTTGCTCGGGCTCAACGTCCAACTCGTCGGCGATCAGGGCGTCAAAATCTCCCTGCTTGAGTTCGCCAGCGCTGATGAGCGGGCACAGGTCGACGGCGCGATTGGGAGCAAAGCCCTCGTTAACGCCGCGGTTCATATGGATAGCAAGGCTCGGAATGATAGCGACCTCGCGCTCGGTGGCGAGCAGGCGGCTCTCAATACGGTCGCCCTCGCGCACCAACACGCGGCCCGCGAGCGCCAGCGGGCGGTCGAACCAGGTGTAGTCGATCATGCCGCCGTAGGCCTCGGTGTTCAGGCGCAGCGTCTCGCCCGCGCCGTCGAGCTCGGGCACGGCCTTAACCTTAAACGTCGGCGAGTCGCTGTGCGACGCCGTCAGCTGAAAATGGTAGTCGCCGGCAACGCCGTCCTCGCCCCACGTAGCAGCCAGGTCCTCGCCCACCTTAAAGGCAACAACGCTCGAGGTGTTGCGCTGCGTGTAATAACGCCCGCCCGGCTCGATGTCCCACGCCGCGTTCTCGGGCAGGTAGGTAAAGCCCGCCTCGTCGAGCTCGGCCATAATAGTCGCCGCCGTATGGAACATGCTGGGGCATGCCTCGATAAAGTCGATGAGGTCGTTGGCGGCCTCGATATCGTCGGCCGTCACATGCGCGCGCTCGGGCGTTTCCTGATCCGTCATGCTCTCCCCTTTCGCTGGGTTGATGGTCCCCTCCAGCATACCCCGCCGCGCCAGTGCCGTGCCTTTCATTCCATGTTTAATCCCGCGCCGCTCGCCAAGTTGAGCCATCATGTCCGTGCACCTTTTGCGACAATTACGCTAACAGGACGAAAGGAGCCGTCATGAAGCCACGTAACATTGCCATCGCCTGCGGTGTCGCGGGAGTCGCCGTCGGCCTTGCCGCTGCCACCGGCATCGTTTATCACAAACAAATCAAGTCCGCCGCGTCACTCAAACGCTTGACCGGCTACGCGGATGGCTATGACCTGTACGCAATCGACATCGCCTACGACTACGATCTTGATCGCATCATCGCCGCTGGCGTGCGCGACGACCAGGCCTATATCGATGCCGTGGTGGCGCAGGTGCTGCCCGGTGTGCCGGCACATGTCCAGGCGCCCCAGTTTGCCTGCAGCGCTTTTGTCGCCGTAGATGCCGAAGGCCGCGTGCGCACCGGTCGCAATTACGACTTTAAGGACGACACCTCGGCGCTGCTGGTGCGTAATCACCCACACGGCGGCTATGCCTCCATCGGGTTTGCCGCCCTTAACAACCTGGGCGATAACACTCCGCTTGACTCCGTCGCCGGACGCGCCGCGGCGTTGATGGGCCCGTTTGCCCAGCTCGACGGTGTTAACGAATGCGGCGTGTCCATTGCCGTACTCACTCTGGATTCCAAACCCTGTGACCAGGACACGCAGCGCCCCGTCATCAACACTTCGCTCGCCATCCGCCTGGTGCTCGACCGCGCGGCTACCACGCAGGAGGCCGTCGACCTGTTTTCTGCCTACGACATGCACGCCATGGCAGGACGCGATTACCACTTCTTTATCAACGACGCCGCCGGTGACGCGCGCGTAGTAGAGTGGGATCCGCGCGATCCGGACCGCGCTTTCAAAGCGACTCCTGTACGCCAGGTTACAAACTTCTACGCCTGCTATGGCGACGAAGTGCTGCCCAACCAAAAGAATGGCGAGCTGGGCCATGGTAAAGAGCGCGCCGTCGCAATCGCCGATGTCCTCGACGCCCATGCCGGCGCCCAAGACGAGGCAGTCGCTTGGAAGGCCCTTCGCGCTGCGGCGCAAGAGCCCAATCCGGAAGACATCACCAGCAACACGCAGTGGTCGGTCGTCTTTGACAACACCGAGCCCGCTGCCGCCATCACGCTGCGCCGCCATTGGGGCGACGTCGACGCCTTCGCGCTGTAAGAAGCCAGGCCCGTCGACCTTACGATCGCCTGACGTTGCTTGCATTTCTATACATTTGAGCTAACACGTTTTACCTCCGCATCAACAGTGTGCGGGGGTAAACTTATGCGCATGTTACAACTTGCCCGGAAGGATTCATCATGCTCAGGATCGGTCTTCTTACCAGTGGCGGCGACTGCCAGGCGCTCAACGCCACCATGCGCGGCATCGTCAAAACACTCATGACCAATAGCGAAGAGCCTATCGAGATCTACGGTTTTGAGGACGGCTACCAGGGCCTTATCTACAGCAGGTTCCGCGTCATGACGCCCGCCGATTTTAGCGGTATCCTCACCCGCGGCGGCACCATCCTGGGCACGAGCCGTACGCCGTTCAAGCGCCTGGATACTCCCGAGGCCGACGGCGTCGAGAAGGTGCCCGCGATGGTCCACACTTATCACAAGCTGCAGCTCGACTGCCTGTTTATGCTGGGCGGCAACGGCTCCACCAAGACCGCCAACCGCCTGCGCGAAGAGGGCCTCAACGTTATCGCCCTGCCCAAGACCATCGATAACGACACCTGGGGCACCGAGTTGACGTTTGGCTTTACGAGCGCCATCGACGTCGCCACCAAGTGCATCGACGACATTCACACCACCGCTTCGAGCCACGGCCGCGTGTTCGTTATCGAGATCATGGGCCACAAGGTTGGCTGGATCCCGCTGTATGCCGGCGTCGCGGGCGGCGCGGATGTCATCTTGATTCCCGAGATCCCCTACGACATGGATAACGTCATCAAGACCATTGAGCATCGCATGGAGACCGGCAGCCGCTTTACCATCGTGGCCGTCGCCGAGGGCGCTATCTCCAAGGAGGACGCGGCGCTGTCCAAGAAGGAGTACAAGAAGAAGCTCGCCGAGCGCACAAGCCCGTCGATCGTCTACGACATCGCCAAGGAGATTGAGGCCAAGACCGGTCGCGAGACCCGCGTCGCCATCCCCGGCCACACGCAGCGCGGCGGTCAGCCCGACGCCCAGGACCGCATCTTTGCGACCCAGTGCGGTGTCGAGGCAGCGCTCGGCTGCCTGCGCGGCGAGTTTGGCTACATGATTGCCCTGCGCGACGGCAAGATGTGCCATATGCCGCTCGAGGATGTCGCCGGCAAGCTCAAGTACGTCGATCCCCAGAGCGATCTGGTGCGCGAGGCCAAAGCGTTGGGCATCAGCTTCGGCGACGAATAGCCTCGGCTGGGACTGCTCCCATCGGAGCTTCCAGGGCTTGCCTCCCAAATCGTCCTCGGACATGTCAGGACCCCGCTGCGCGCTTCGCGCGGCGGGGTCCTTCCGTCCTGCGGAAAGATTTGGGAGGCAAGCCCTGGGACCTCCTGCGGTAACTGGGGAGGCCGAGGCTATTCGTATTCTTGCTACGGATGCCTGGGGTGAAGGACCTGAAATGATGGGATTCTTGGCTGTAACTCGCACTTACATTTGTTATAAAAATGCTGGTCGTGATGGTTGCTACCGGTAGTTGCGGTAGAGTTGGGGCAGATTCTAACTAGAAATGGTGGTCGCTACCGGCTGTTCTCGACATACTCGGTTCATTCTCCAACGGTCACCACACGAAAGGAACCACCATGGATCTTGCGATGGCACAGCGCCTCGTCGATCGCCGCAAAGCCGCTGGGCTTTCTCAAGAGGCACTTGCTGCACAGCTGGGCGTAAGCCGCCAGGCTGTCAGTAAATGGGAGCGCAGCGAATCCTCGCCCGATACCGATAACCTTATTGCACTCGCCGCGCTGTACGGTGTGTCACTAGATGAGCTGCTGTATGGGGAGGCGGTGGATAGCACTGATGACTCGCAAGCTGATGATGAGGCACAGAACAGCAACGCCGGCACCAAAGCTTCAGATGAGGCTGAGGTTTCTACTGTGCACGCTGATTGCAGCGATAAGCCACTTGTCGATATTTCCCTCGCGCGCGGCATCCACGTTATCGATCCCAACAAAGGCGAAGAGGTCCATGTTGGCTGGAGTGGCATCCATGTGACCAACGAGCGAAAGGGCGAAGAGGTGCATGTGGGGCCGGGCGGCGTGCATATCGATACGCTTGAGGACGATGGACATAGCGTGCGCACCAATGACGACGGCACCGTCACCATCGACGGTGAGACGTTTTCCAGCTGGAAGGAAGCACACGACAAGCTCGACCATCATGGCAAACATTTCCACACCAAGGTCGGTCGTGCGTGGAACAAGTTTCCCTTCCCCGCACTTGTCGCTCTCGCCTATCTGGTGCTCGGCATTGTCTACGGCACATGGGCTACGGGACTCTTCCTCGTCTTTTTGATTCCCGTCTATTACGCGCTTGGCGACTTTATCGACCAACGCCGCTTATCTAAGCTGATCGATGTCGTCTATTCAGTCAGTGCCGAGGCATGGTTCCTCTACATGTGGCTTTGCCTGGAGCAACCCCATCCCGCCTGGGTAATACTCATCACCATCCCGGTCGTAAAAGCACTCATGCGTTGGTGCCGCAAACAATGGAAGCATCGCAAACAGGCCTAAACCACCCCAACCAGCCAGCGCCACTCATCCGACACCGCCCGCCCCTTCCAAGTTGCGGTGATATAGGGACTGTTTTGAGGCTCCAAAGCGCCAAACAGTCCGTATGTCACCACAACTTACAAACAACTGGGTCAGTTCCGGCACGGAGATTAGCATTGAGCTGACCGCACACCAAGAAAAGGGCCTATTTACTACGTTTAACTCGAGAGGGCCGACCATACCCACCTTTTCCGAAAATTGGCAAGCCCTCTACCTGCGGTTTTAATTTCATAATCTTTGTCATGGTCGAGAGTGTGGTAGCAAACGTAGTAGATAGGCCCATTTTGCGGCATACGACCCATTCAAGCCCAATCTCGAAGGCTAAAGAGAGCCTCTCATCCACGCCTGCGGGCAAAAGATAGCAAAGCAACAAACGCCGGGTCGCTCGTAGGTGCCCGGCGTTTGCCCAGATAAAACCTGCCAAAATAAACCTGTCCCTTTTTGGCAGGTTACTCGGCGCTCTTGAGGGCGCCGACCATGTCGATCTTGTTGAGGGTGCGATTGGTAGCGAGGTTGACGATAAACGTAAAGGCAAAGGCCAGCAGAACGGACAGCACGTAGCTCAGCGGCTCGACCTCAACGTCAAAGTACAATGACGGCATCTGCAAAATGTACGTAAAACTCTCGGCCAGCAAGCCGCCCAGCGGAACGCCCAGCGCGGCTCCGATCGCCGTAAGAATCAACGTCTCCTTGTTGACGTAATGGTGCACCTCGCCACGACGGAAGCCCAGCACCTTAATAGTCGCCAGCTCGCGTTCGCGCTCCGAGATGTTGGTGTTAGACAACGTAAATACCACCACAAACGACAGGCACGCCGCCATAAAGGTCACAAGCACCACGACCGAATTGATAATCGTAAAGTTTGCCTCATAGTTTTCCCAATGCTCGGCGGTGCTCGACAGCGTAATCCAACCATCGCTCTTAAGACGGTTGGTAAACGCAATCTGGTCAGCCGACGAACCCTTAAGCAGCGCAAGGATGCCGTTGAGGCGCGCATTTCGACCGAACGCGCGCTCATAGGTGCCCTGCGTCATGTAAAGCGTGTTGCCCAGATAGTTGAGCGAGATGTCGCTGACTTTGACCTTGGCAACATTGAGCGACGAATCCTGGACGTGAGCCGTGTCACCCGGCTTGATCCCCAGCACCAGCTGTGAGCTCTTGCTCAGATACACATCTCCGTCACGCAGGGCGAGCGGTTCTTTGGCCTCATCCTCCAGGCGCACATAATCGCCCAAGTCACCCGTGCGGTCATCGGGCACCACGATCAGCTGCACGGTCTCGCTCTTACCGCCAAATGTAAAGGTGACGTTGTCGGTCATAATCGGCAGCGTCGAAGTCACGGTCACGTTGGAATCCTTGGCTGCACTGTGCTCATCCAACGCCGCACACGTCTGCGAAAAATCATCGGGGTTGGCGACCGCAAGCAAGTCGTAGCGCGTGATGTGCCCGTACTGTTTGGGCGAAAGCGCCACCGACGTATCGCGGATACCCATACCGCAGATCACGAGCGCCGTGCATCCCGCAATGCCAAAGATGGTCATAAAGGCACGCTTTTTGTAGCGGAACAGGTTGCGTGCAGCGACCTTGTTCAAAAAGCCCATGCGGTGCCAGATAAAGCCGATGCGCTCAAGCAAGATGCGCGAGCCGGCGCGCGGGGCCTTGGGACGCATGAGCGAGGCAGGAGTCTCGGCCATCTCGTGGCGGCAGGCGATAATCGTGGCGCCCACCACACCCACGGTAAACAACGCCACCGATACAAGCGATGACACAATGTCGTACGAAAGCAGCATCTGGGGCAGTGAGTACATGTCGTCGAACACCGTAAACAGGAACAGCGGCAGGCCCACGAATCCGATGACGTTGCCGAGCACGCCGCCAATCAGGCACGCCCACAGTGCATAGTCCACGTATTTGGACAGGATGCGCCCACGCGAGTAGCCGAGCGCCTTGTACAGGCCAATGAGCGTGCGCTCCTCCTCGACCATGCGGGTGGCGGTGGTGAGGCTGATGAGCACGGCAACGATAAAGAAGATAAACGGGAATACGGTGGCGATGGCCTCGATTGAGGAACTATCGCTCTCGACGCTCGAGTAGCTTGCGATATTGCCGCGGTCCTGGATGTACCAGGTGCATTCGCCCAGGTCAGAGAGCTCGGCGCGGGCATCGGCAAACTGCTGGTCGGCGGCGGCACGGCGCTGGTCCAGGTCGGCTTGCGCCTGCGCACGCTCGTCGCTGCCCTCGGCCATGCGATTGATGTTGTCCTGCTCGATCCCAAAGACCATATTCGCCTGACGCTCAGCCGCGTCCAAGCTTGCTGGCGTGTCGACTGTCAACTCCTGAGCACGCGCCTTCTCGCGCTCCTCGCGGATCTTCTCGATATTGCCCTTGACCTCATTGATCTTTGCCGAGTAGGCATCCGAATAGGAGTTGAGGCTCTTGGCTCCCTCGACGACCACGTGAATCGCGGAATAGGACGACGATGTCGCGGCATCCTCACTCACATAGAACTTATAGTCCGCGGCCGAGGCGGCACGGAAGGCGTTGACCGTCGAGTCGGAGCTCACGTCGGTGGGATCGAGAACCTCTGCCGTGATGGTGTAGTCCCCATCGGCAAACTGGTCCTTGGCGCTTTGGTTCGACGAGCTCGCATCGTTGGCGGCAAAGCTCACCGTATCGCCGATTTTCTTGCCCGAAGCCTTCAAAAAACGTGAGGTCGCTGCTACTTCGCCCGAAGTCTCGGGCAGCTCGCCGCATACTAGCACCGGTTGGTCAATATTCTCTTTGGAGAGGCTCTGTACGATGACACGCTCGCGCGTCGTACCCACGGCGGTATAGGCGGTCTCGGTATAGATGCCCTCGGCCGTCTCGACGCCATCGACCTCTTGGATCGCAGCAAGATCGTCATCGGTCAGACCATAGGTCGACTGCACGTTGATGTCATAAACATTCTGCTGGTCAAAGTAAGCGTCGACCGAATCGCACAGATCCTCGCAACCCGCCTTAAGGCCACACATCACGCTCACGCCGAGCGCGGTGATCACGACAATGGACAAGAAGCGTTTGAGGCTGCCGCGAATCGTGCGGTAGACACCGCGGCGAAACACCGTCGGCACCATGTCGTTTGAACTTTGGGCAGTGCGGTAGGTCGTAAAATCCTGCTCGCGCTCCGTGTTCTGCGCGTCGCGGCGTTGGCTGTTTTGGCGGTCCTGATCCATGGGCGCTACCACTCGATCGTCTCGATCGGCACGGGATTTTGCTGGACCGTCTCGCTCTCCACTCGACCACTCTTAAAGCGGATCAGGCGATCGGCCATGGGCGCGAGCGCGGAGTTGTGCGTGATGATGATGACCGTGATGCCCTGCTTGCGACAGGTGTCCTGCAGCAGCTGCAAGATCTGCTTGCCGGTTTTATAGTCGAGCGCACCCGTGGGCTCGTCGCACAGGAGCAGCTTGGGGTTCTTTGCCAGTGCACGGGCGATGGACACGCGCTGCTGCTCGCCGCCCGAAAGCTGCGCGGGGAAGTTGGCGAGGCGCTCGCCCAGGCCAACCTGGCAAAGCGTTTGCTCGGCATCGAGCGAATCGGGGCAGATTTGCGCCGCGAGTTCGACGTTTTCGAGTGCCGTCAGGTTGGGGACCAGATTGTAGAACTGGAAAACAAAGCCGACATCGACGCGGCGGTATTCCACGAGCTGCGTCTCGTTGGCGGAGCTCACGTCGCGTCCGTCCACCGTCACGGTGCCGGAAGTTGCCGTGTCCATGCCGCCCAAGATATTGAGCGCCGTGGTTTTACCGGCGCCCGAAGCGCCCAGGATAATGGCAAGCTCGCCACGCTCAACGGTAAAGCTCGCGCCGTCGAGCGCATGAATGCGGGCATCGCCCTCGCCGTATGCTTTGATGACGTCTTTGAATTCAATATAGGCCATCGATTAATTCCCATCTGGTCGGATAACTCTTTAGTATTACCCATTTCGCACCGACCAAAAAGGGACAGGTTTATTTTGGCAGGTTTTATATGGGGGAATGGCGGGTGTAGGCGAGGCACCGGGGAGGCCGAGAAATCATCGACGGGGTCAGGCCGACCGCCAAACACAACGCACGCATCTCAATCTGTCAGCCAAATCATTCGAACAGCTGTTCGTTTCTATGATATGATTCAACTATCTAAGCAGGCCAATACGCAGAAAGGCAGCCAACATGGCGTTCGACTTTAAGAAGGAATGCAAGGAGCTCTACAAACCTGCAAGCAAGCCGAGTATCGTAACTGTCCCGCCTATGAGCTACGTTGCCGTTCGCGGAAAGGGCGACCCAAATACCGAAGGTGGCGAGTATCAAAACGCCCTGCCGCTACTTTACGGCATCGCCTATACCGTCAAGATGTCGAAGAAAGGCTCAAGGAGTATCAAGGGCTATTTCGACTTTGTGGTACCGCCGCTCGAGGGATTCTGGTGGCAAGAGTCCCCGAGCGGCGACATCGATTATGTACGCAAGGACGATTTCAACTTTATCTCGTGCATCCGCCTGCCCGATTTCGTCAGCCGAGATGATTTTGACTGGGCAGTCGCTGAAGCCACGGCCAAAAAGAAACTAGACTTTACCGCTGTTGAGCTGCTTAAAGTTGATGAGGGTCTCTGCGTTCAGCGCATGCATACCGGACCCTATGACAGCGAGCCGACAACCGTAGACGCCATGCATGAATACGCGACCGAACAGGGCTATGCCCCCGACTTCTCAGACACCCGCTTACATCACGAAATCTATCTCTCCGATCCACGCAAATGCGCACCAGAGAAACTTAAGACCGTGGTTCGTCATCCTATCAAGCGCGCTGAATAGCGTGGGGCGTCATTTCACGCGCTAGGTTTTAAGCCAGCCAACCAGCCGCCTCCTAGGCCGTCCGGTAATTATCTTGACGCGGCCCGTCGCATCTTATAAGTTTGTTTTGCTAAAGCTGGAAAGCCTCTCAACGATGCGCAACTCCAGCTCTTTTTCTATCAAGAGAGCAAGTGTCGGAAAGCAAAATGTCAGAAAGCAGCGCTTCGAGCAGAATCAAACGCCTGGTCAACACCTATAGCGGTCTCGTGCTCATGGGCGCCGTCGGAATCCCTATCGGCGTTATCGTTGGCGCCATCTGTGCCCTTTTTGGTCGTGTGCTCCTGGCAATCGGCGCCTTCCGTGACGAGCACATCGTACTGCTCCTTCCCTTCCTCGCCCTCATGGGCTTGGCCATCGTATTTGCCTACCTCACCTGGGGCAAAGGCACCGATCGGGGCATGAGCTTAGTATTCGACGTAGGTCACGGACGCGAGGACGCCATCTCCCCGCGTCTGGTGCCGCTCATTATGCTGAGCACGTGGGCCACGCATCTCTTTGGCGGCAGCGCGGGACGCGAAGGCGTAGCCGTGCAGATCGGCGCAACCGTCTCGCATTGGATCGGCCGACGTCTACCTTTCCGAGAACCCGGCAACACGTTTTTGCTTATCGGCATGGCCGCCGGCTTTGCCGGACTCTTCCGAACGCCCCTCGCCGCCACGGTCTTTGCGATCGAAGTACTAGTCGCAGGACGCATGGAATACCGCGCGCTGTTTCCCGCGCTTACAGCCTCGCTCGCCGCAAGCATGACCTCCGGCGCTCTGGGGCTCGAGAAGTTTGAGGTCGCCGTTACCGCCTCATATGCGCTTGACCTCCCCGGTCTTGGACGGCTGGCGTTGTTGGGTATCGCGTTTGGTATGGTAGGTGGAGCTTTTGCCTGGTGCCTTGCCCATGCCAAGACCCTTGCAGCGCGGCTGCTCCCCAGCCCTTACATACGCGTTGCCGTTATGGGCCTTGCGCTGTCGGCGATTCTGTTCGCGCTGTGGCAGGGGCGATACTGCGGCCTTGGCACCAACCTGATATCCGCGGCACTGGGTGACAACGGCGAGGCGTCGATCATGCCTTGGGACTGGGCGCTCAAATTCGTACTCACCATCGCCACGCTTGCCGCAGGATATCAGGGTGGCGAGGTGACGCCGCTGTTCTCCATCGGAGCCAGCCTGGGTGTCGTACTCGCCGGGATTCTCGGCATGCCCGTCGAGCTCTGCGCCGCGCTGGGATACGCCGCCGTCTTTGGCAGCGCCACCAATACGCTGCTCGCGCCCATCTTTATTGGCTGCGAGGTCTTTGGCTTTAGCAGTCTGCCGACGTTCTTTATTGTCTGCGTCGTGGCCTACCTGTTCAACATGGATAAGTCGATCTATGCGCTGCAGGAGCATAGCCGCACCCGATAAACAGGGCGTTTGCCATCAAAAAACGCGCACGACAGGCCGGGCCCGCCGCGCGCGTCATCCTATACACGATTAGTTATTGTTGTTGGTCATCGAGGCCACTGCTGCCGCAAGATTGGAAATGGGCATCGTCTGCAACCAGATGCGACCGGGACCGGTGAGCACGGTGTTGAACACGCCCTCGCCACCAAACATGATGTTTTTGACGCCCTTGACCATTTGAGCGTCGATGCTCACGGTCTCCTCAAAGCCGGCCACGTTGCCGGTATCCACAATCATCTGCTGGCCAGCAGCGAGCTCGTACTCAACCAGGTCGCCGTCGATCTCGGCAAAAGCAACACCCGAGCCCGTGAGCTTCTGCATGATAAAGCCCTCGCCGCCAAAGACGCCGGCCTTTGCCTTCTTGTTAAAGTGAATGCTCAACTCGACGCCACTTTCCGCGGCAAGGAACGAACGCTTCTGCAAAATCCAGCTCTTGCCCGGACCGATCTCGATTGGCACGATGCGGCCGGGGAAGCAGGAGCCAAACGCGATCATGCCATCGCCACGCGCGGTCCAAATGTTTTGGAACAATGCCTCACCCGAAAAAGCCTTGGAGAACATCTTGCCGATGCCACCGCCCGAGGTAGACATTTCCATGTTGGGGGTCATCCAAGCCATGGCGCCGCTTTCGGTGATCATGGATTCGCCATCGCTAAGGTTGCATGTAACAACCGGGAAAGCCCCTCCGCCGATCTCGTACTGCATGACCGTCTCCTTTCCACTCAGGAGCCGAATAACGATGCCTATATTTTAGCAGGTAGAGATGCATATGTTCACACCGCCCATGCCCTCTCCTGCGGACGTTTCCCCAGATAAAACCTGCCAAAATAAACCTGTTCCTTTTTGGCAGGTTTTAAAGGCAAACGGTGAAGGTGATCTGGTTGCCGTGACCGGATACGGTGGCGGCGCCTCCATGGGCCTCGGCGATGGCACGCACCACGGACAGGCCCACGCCCGAGCCACCCGTCTTGGAGCTGCGCGACGCATCCGCACGATAGAAGCGATCGAACAATCGGTCCAGGTCGCCCTCGGGCAGCTCGTCCACGGCGCTCGATACGACAAGCTCGGCGGCGCCCTTGCCTTTGCCGTGCGAAACGGCGCACAGGCTCAGCTCAATCACGCTGCCCTCGCTCGCATAGCGCGTGGCGTTGTCCAGTAGCAACTCAACCACCTGCGCCACCGCCGCGGCATCGGCATGGGTCCGCACGCCGGTCGCAATCGACGTCGACAGGCGCTTACCGCCTGAGACCACCACCGACTTAAACGGCGCCGCCGCCTTGTTCACCGCCTCCGAAAGATCGATCGACGCCATGGTAAAGCCCGCCGAGCCCTCGTCCATGCATGCCAAGAACACCAAGCGCTCCGTGAGCGCCGATAATAGCGCACCCGCACTCGCCTTAGTGCTGCCTTAGCAGGTCGATGAGCATATTTAAAAAAGCAAGGTTATAGCTTAGTCGGACTTAAGGAACGGGCGGCTTCACATCTCGCCCTGCAAACAACGCCCGTACAGCGAGCGCGCTTGCCGCATGGGCGTTGCGGCCGCCTGCAGCTTATAGATAGGCACCCTCGAGGCGCAGCAGCCACTCCTTGCGATCCAGTCCACCGGCGTATCCGTTGAGCGATCCGTCGGCCGCGACCACGCGATGGCACGGCACGATAATCGAAATAGGGTTGCGAGCGACCGCAGCCCCCACCGCGCGAGGAGATACAACGGGCGCTTCATTTCCCGGCACACGATGTCGAGCCGCAACACGCTGGGCGATCTCGCCATACGTAGCGACCTCGCCACGCGGAATTGAAAGTAGCTCAAACCAAACCTCACGCTGAAACGCCGTGCCAATCAAATGCAACGGCGGCGTAAACCGAGGCTCCTGCCCCGCAAAATAGGCGTTGAGCCAAGCCCAAGAACGCTCTAGCACCGAAGAAGCCGCGCCATTGGCCGGATTTACCGTCTGCATGCCCCCGGCACCCGAAACTGCATCGGTGCCCTCAACGTATTCGGCGCTTTCTTTAAGAAGCGTGGAACCAAAGTGCTCCTGCCCCTCAAACCAAAGCCCCGTCAGACCGCGGCCATCAGCGGCAAGCAAGATTTCGCCCAAAGGCGAAGCAAACGTCGTCGTGACCACCAGCGGCTCCCTTCAAAACTCCGCAACATAATACCGCGAATTGTACAGACAACCCCGCAGATACGTCTGGGCGGGCTCGCAATTACTTAAGCGAGACTGTTTTCCCTAATCAAGCGAAAAAGACGCAGGGCATCGACACCAGAGCGGTACCCCTGTCAGCCGAGCTCTAATACTTTCCCGAGAAGTGAACGAGTAAAAACGAAGTCCCGGAGCATCCACACCTTTAGACCGCAAAACCGCAGGATTCGCGCTGCAAAACCGCAGGACATAGCAATCAAAAAATGCCAATGCTTCGGGGGTCCAAATAAGGTCGTTCACTTCACGGGAAAAGTATTAGACCTCAATTCGCACCAAGCCCAAAGTCACCCCAGGCAGCAGGCGCGAAGCGCCGAGGCCGCCGCCGGGACTAGGGCCCGCAACAACCACGTGCCCCCACATCAGCCCAGCGGCCCCAACCAGCAACGGCCCCATCGCAGGCCGCTCGCAGC
>URUI01000026.1 GCA_900551015.1 uncultured Collinsella sp. | reverse complement strand
CCTTGCTCCGGGAAGTTCGCGAAGCCCACTTCCCGGAGCAAGGCCACCCCGCCGGGCAAGGCCCCAGCGCGAGACCGTCCCGGATGCCTACCCGCACAGCGTGGCTACGAGCGGGATGGTCAGAATGGAGCAAATGATCGACAGAAACGTGCACTGCATCATGGGGCGTGCATCCTTACCGTATTGAAGGCAGTACAGCGTACCGTTGCTGCCCACCGGCATTGCCATATCGAGCACAAGCGTCGCGATAAACATGGGCGTCATGCCGGGCCACAAGCGCGCGACGGCAAGACATGCCACCGGCACGACAACCAGGCGAAATGCCACGGCAGCATAGGCACGCCAGTTGGTGAGCATCTCGAGCGGACGGTACTTGGCGATAGACGACCCCATGAGCAACAATGCTGCAGGAGTGGTCATGGTGCCAACGATGGAAATCGAGTCGCCCAGCACGCCCCAATCGGTCCATCCGGTGAGCACGATCCCAAGCACAACAGTACTTGCAATGAGACCAGGACTCTTGCAGCAGGCGGCAATATTGCGCATCTGCGTTTTAAGGCCACCACCTATTCCGCTAAATAACATAACGCCGACGGTAAACATAAGAAAGTTTGGGGGGATAAGCGCAATCGATGCATACAACAGCGCTTGTTTTCCCAACACCGCCGAAATAACCGGAAAACCGATAAACCCGGCATTACCGAAAAGCACGGCGAAGCGATACGAGCATTCCGTCCCTTTGGGAACGCGAAGAGCAGCGGTGACAGCAAACGCGATAACGGTCGCCACCACATACATCACAAAGGACAGTCCCATGAGCGAAAACGTATCGGCAATGCTCGGAAGCTTCACATCATCGCCCAGCGCCGACGAAAGCACCAAGCACGGTAGCGCCACCTGCAACAGCAGATGCGACAGCTCGCGCTCGAACTCCGCTTTCATAAACCCCAGCTTGGCGATACACCACCCCAACAGGATCGGCAAAGAAACCGTCACCATCTGCAAGGCCACGCTCGTAAAACTCATCTACTCCCCCTCTTATCTATTCCACGAGTGCCGGGGCGGGGTGCTTGGTTTTGGAAGTGGGCTTCGCGAACTTCCAAAACCAAGCACCCCGCCCCGGCCCCGGCAATGTAATTTTGGCTGACCATAGTTAGATGCACGGTTTCCAAGGCAGTAACAGCCAAGTCCCCATTACATTAAAAAATATCAGCCCCCGCATATCGAAACGGTCGAGAGGGCCTTGCCCGGCGGGGTGGCCTTGCTCCGGGAAGTTCGCGAAGCCCACTTCTCAGAGGAAGGCACCCGCCCGGAGGCGGCCCCAGCGCGAGACCGTCCAGCAATGCGCTCCCCGAGCAATCGCTCACCGCTGGTTGCGCAAAAGTCAGCGAGCGAGTTCCAGGTGCCCCAGGTCGCCGCGAAAGAGGAGCGACGCGTACTTCTTGTACGCGAGCGACGGTTTGAACGGCGAGATGGGGTGCCTGGAACCCGCGCAGCGTCGAGCCATTACGCGGTTTGGTAAAACCGCGTAACTAAGTTACTCGTTGTCGCCTGCGGTCATTTGGGTTGCGGAGAGTGCGCCGTCGGCGGCAGTTGCAGCTGCAGCGTCGGGCCAGACCCAGTCGGTAAAGGCCGGGTGATCGAAGCCCTCGTCGCACGCGAACTCAAAGGCCTCGGTGCGGAATGCCTCCCACTCGTCAATCTGCTCGGCAAACTTATCGGCGTCGACCATGCGCAGCACGTCGGCGGCCAGGGCCCAGCGGTCCATGTTGTTCAAACGCAGCATGTCGAACGGCGTGGTCGCGGAGCCCTTCTCCTCGTAGCCGTGGACGCGGAAGGCGTCGTGGCCGGGGCGGTTCCAGATCAGGCGGCGAATCGTGCCGGCATAGGCGTGGAATGCAAAGAGCACGGGCTTCTCACCGCAGCCGAACAGCTCAGCCCAGCGCTCGTCGCTGATAGCCTGGTCGTTCTCGCAGACGTTCTGAATCTTGAGCAGATCGACCACGTTAACGAACCACACCTTAATGCCTAGCTCGCGCAGCATATCGGTTGCGGCCAGAGCCTCGAGCGTCGGCACGTCACCGCAGGTCGCAACCACGACGTCGGCCTCGGCGAGTGAACCAGCAGTCGATGCCCACTTCCAAGTCGCGACGCCCTCGGCAAGCTCGGCGCAGGCCTCGTCGACCGTCTGGAAGGTCGGGGCGGGCTGCTTGCCGCAGAAAATGGCGTTGACGCAGTCGGTGGACTGATAGACGCGCTCGGCCACAGCGAGGGCCATGTTGGCGTCGGCCGGATAGTACGCATTCACGATATGCGTGTCGTTGGCCTTGTTGAGCAGCAGGTCGATAAAGCCGGGGTCCTGATGCGAGAAGCCGTTGTGGTCCTGACGCCAGACGTGGCTCGACAGCAAAATGTTAAGGCCGCTGATGGGGGCACGCCACGGAATCTCGCGCTTGGTAGCCTCGAGCCACTTGCAGTGCTGGTTGACCATGGAGTCGACCACATGGACAAAGCTCTCGTAGGAGCTCCACACGCCGGAACGGCCAGTGAGCACGTAGGCCTCGAGGAAGCCCTCGCATTGGTGCTCGGACAGCTGCTCGACGACCTTACCGGAGCCTGCCAGCAGCTCGTCGTTGGCCTCGTCCTCGTAGAAGCCGGCGTCCCACTGCTTCTTGGTCACCTTGTAGGCAGCCTGCAGACGGTTGGACGCGGTCTCGTCGGGACCAAAGATGCGGAAGTCATCCATGTTCTTGGCCAGAACGTCGGCAGTGTACTCACCAAAGACGCGGGCGGCCTCGGTGGAGCCCCAGCCATGACCCTTAGTTGCGACGGGGACCTCGTGGGCATGAATATCGGGCAGCTCGAGCTCGCGACGCACCTTACCGCCGTTCGCGTTGGGGTTGGCGCCGATGCGCAACTCGCCAGTCGGCATAAAGGCCGTCACCTCGGGGCGCACCTGGCCCTCGGGCGTAAAGAGCTCCTCGGGCTTGTAGGAGCGCAGCCACTCGCGCAGCACGCGGAAGTGCTCGTGGGTGTCCTTGGCACTCGCCAGCGGCACCTGATGCGCGCGCCAGGAGTCCTCGGTCTTCTTGCCGTCGATGTGCTTGGGGCAAGTCCAGCCCTTGGGCGTACGGAACACGATCATGGGATAGGCCGGACGGACCACGGTCTCACCCGCGGCGGCCTGAGCCATAGCGGTGGCCTTGATGTCGCAGATCTCATCGAAGACCTGCTCGAACAGAGCGGCAAAACGCGCGTGAATGCTTGCGTGGCTCTCGTCGTCAAAGCCCGCGACAAAGAAGTGCGGCTTATAGCCCATGCCCTCAAAGAACTTGGTGAGCTCCTCGTCGGACACGCGGGCGAGGATGGTGGGGTTGGCGATCTTGTAGCCGTTGAGGTGCAGGATCGGCAGGACGATACCGTCGGTTGCCGGGTTCACGAGCTTGTTGGACTGCCAAGAGGTCGCGAGCGGACCGGTCTCGGACTCGCCGTCGCCCACCACGGCCACGGCCAACAGGCTCGGGTTGTCCATGACGGCGCCGTAGGCGTGGCTGAGCGTGTAGCCGAGCTCGCCGCCCTCGTGGATGGAGCCGGGCGTCTCGGGCGCAAAGTGGCTCGGGATGCCGCCGGGATAAGAGAACTGGCGGAAGAACTTCTGCAGACCAGCCTCGTCGTTGGTGATGTCGGGGCGGATCTCACGGTAGGTGCCATCGAGCAGCGACTGGGCGGTGCCGGCAGGGCCACCGTGGCCCGGGCCCATCAAGAAAATGGCGTTCTGGTTGTGATCGGCGATGAGGCGGTTGACGTGGCCGAACAGGAAGTTGATGCCAGGCGTGGTGCCCCAGTGACCGACCAGACGGTGCTTAACGTCCGGACGACCAAAATCGCGCAGTTCACCGGTTTTCTCGTCGACAAAGTCAGTGCGCATCAACGGGTTAGAGCGAAGGTAGATCTGACCGACGGACAGATAGTTCGATGCGCGCCAATACAGGTCGACACCCTCGAGCTCGGAAGCGGGAACCTCATGTCCCAGTTTTTGCCACGGCGTTCCCAGTGTTTTAGCCATTGTTTATGTCCCTTCGCTGCGCGGTCACCTTCCGATACGGCAACCTTTCGTTGGGACTAGTATATTTGCTAAAACGTTTTATCATGATGAAAAAACGTTTTATCACCCTTATCAATCCCATCGATCAACAAAACGCGACATTCACCTGCGGCGTTGACTGTCACAGGTGGTCCACATTCGGTTTCTGCAAATTGATAAACGTGTTTAGTTGTGTTTAGTAAGCTCGAGCACGCTGCCCTTAACGATAAGCGCCGGCTCCAGAACGACCTCTTCGGCACGCCTACCGCCCCTACCGGCAAGACGCTTGGACATGCAGCCAAAAGCATGCTCCGCAAGGACACCAGGGTCCTGCTCAATGGCGGTCAGCGCCGGCTCAAAGAGAACGTCGGCCGCCGAGTTGTCATAGCTCACCACCGAGATATCGCCCGGAATGCTCTTCCCCATCTCGTGCAGGCGCTTGAGCAGACCGAGGGCAATGTTGTCCGAGCTTGCGAACACGGCGGTGGCATCAGTTGCGAGCACCGCCTCCGAGGCCTCGTAGGCACTCGGAATGTAGTACTCGCTCTCAAACTCCAAACGCGCGTCGATCGGCAAGCCTACCTCGCGCAGCGCGCGCTCATAGCCGGCAAGTCGCTTACGCCCCGTATTGGAACGGCGCGCGTTAACCAAGCAGGCAATGCGACGGTGGCCCTGCTCGATCAGATAGCGGGTAGCCATGTAGCCACCCATCTCGTGGTCGAACATCACCTTGTCGCACTCGAGCCCCTCAATGGCACGGTCGACCATCACGGCAGGGATAGGCAGATGGCTGACTTCTTCGCGTAGGGCGCGGTCGTCGGAGAACTCGTCACCCACCACCAGAAAGACGCCGTCGACGCCGCGCGTCACCAGCTGGCGCAGCAGTTCAAGATCGTCATCGGCGCTTCCGCCCGAGCTGGTAATAAAGAGCGCGTAGCCGTCCTCGCGGCAGCGCTTTTCCAGGCTGCCGGCGAGCGAGGCAAAAAAACGGCTCTCGATATTGGGGACGATAAGGCCCAGCGTGCGCGACTCGCGCATGACCAGGCTACGCGCGATCTGGTTAGGAACATAGTGGTTGCGCGCCGCGACCTCCTTGATGAGCTTGCGGTTTTCTTCCGAGATGCGACAGGGCCGATTATTGAGAACAAGCGAGACCGACGAGGGGGAAAGCCCCACCTCCTGGGCAATCTGCTTGAGAGTAACTTTGTTGCCCATCTCGCTCCTTCCGAGTATTCGCGCAATCTCTTGAAAGTATAGCGACCGTCCCTCTACCTCGATGATAAACACTTTACCAATCCGGTAGACGGCTGTTTTATCGCCGTGATTGGTGCAAAGTAACCTGGCCCCTTTGCACCATGTGATGCATTGGGGTCAGGTTACTTTGCACCAAATCCATCCGGGTAGGGTATATTGCATTCGATTGATGAAAACGACCACCATAAGGCGGATATTCGTATGCACGAGAATGACTTTTTTAACGAGGACCTGCTCTGCGCGCTCGCCGGTGTTGCCGGCGAGGACAACGTGTTGATGAGCGAGCCCATGCGCGACCACACCACGTTTAAGATCGGCGGCCCGGCCGACGTCTTTGTCACGCCCGACACCGAGCAGGGTCTCGTCGCCACGCTTGATACCTGTTATCGCTGCGACCTGCCCCTCACCATCGTGGGCAACGGCTCCGACCTACTCGTCGGCGACAAGGGCATCCGCGGCGTCGTCGTGGCGTTGGGCGAGGGCCTCTCCGACATTACGGTCAACGGCACGCACGTCACGGCAGCAGCCGGCGCCTTGCTTTCCGATGTCGCCGCGGCGGCAACCGAGGCCGGCCTCACCGGCATGGAGCCCATCTCGGGCATCCCCGGATCGGTCGGCGGCGCCTGTTATATGAACGCCGGCGCCTATGGCGCCTGCATGGCCGATGTGCTGGAGTCTGTGCGCGTCTACAAGCCCGCCCGCATGCTCGACGACGGCACCCGCGGCAGCGGCAACATCATCGAGTTCGATGTCGACGAGCTTAATCTGGGCTATCGCAAGAGCCGCATTGCCGACGACGGTTTCATCGTGCTTTCAGCCACTTTCAATCTCGCCCCGGGCAACGCCGCGATGATCAAGGCCGACATGGACGACTACCGCCAACGTCGCGAGGACAAGCAGCCGCTCGACATGCCGAGCGCCGGCTCCACTTTCAAGCGCCCCGAGGGCTACTTTGCCGGCAAGCTCATCATGGACGCCGGCCTGCGCGGCCACGCTATCGGCGGCGCCCAGGTGAGCGAAAAACACTGCGGCTTCATCGTCAACGCCGATCACGCCACCGCCGCCGACGTCGACGAACTCATCCGCGATATCCAAGCCAAAGTCAAAGACCAATTCGGAGTAGACCTAGAACCCGAAGTCCACCGAGTCGGCGAATTCTTATAGCCCGCTCGCCATAACCCACCTTAATCAATAACGGGACAAGTGATTTAGCTCACTTGTCCCGTTATCTTTTAATTGCGAAGAGCATCGGCCATCCGCAAGATTGAAATCATCGAACGATACGTGAGCTCCATCTTTTCGCCCGCAAGCAGTCGTTTCGAGCTAATCTCATCTAGCCCCACAAGCCGAGAAAACAGCGAGTCGCTTATCGTGCCCTCGTCAATTGACTCCTTTATGGTCTTCAAAACGTCCGCATCATTAAGCGACGCCGAACTGTAAGGGGCAACACGCGCGGAACTCTCAATTAACGAAGAGACAAAAGGATGGAGATGCTTTGGACATAGCTCATCGAACACCACGTCCCCATTGTCATCCGAGCCGACTAGGCGCCAAGTATAATGGTCGACCCAGTCTTCTCCGTCATATATGGTGTCCATGAATGCCTCCCGACTAAAGGGCTAACAAAAGGGAAGTTCTAGATTTTGTCATATCCATCCCCAACACCTCTCGACACTTTTATATTGCGACTATTTTAGATCTATATGACCAATTCGAGCCCCAATAAGACGATTATCGCAGTTAGGTTATATTTCATCTTTCAATTTTGGTGGGCCATCGGCTCCAAATACCAAACCCGAAGTCCACCGAGTCGGCGAATTCCTCTAACAAAGAAGGCCCCGAAAGGGGCCTTCGCTTTCTTTAATTCAGACAACCAGTCCGGTGAGTCGTGCTCAAGACCCGACTGGGCCGCGTGCCCGCCCGCAATATATTTGATTGATCGCGAGTTCCGCACGCAAAGAAGGCCACTTAATGTGGCCTTCGTCTTGCGCAGGACTGCCCGAGCAGACAATCAAATATATTGCGGGCGGGCGCGCGGCCCAGTCGGCTTTACGACAGCACCACGCCGCCAAGCCAGCCCCAGCGCACGCCAGAGCCCGTGCCATAGAACGAAATAAACGAATCGAGCGACTTCGACGTAATGGGACCCTCGTTACTCATAACGATGCCACCGCCGATATAGATGCCCACGTGGCCATACAGCAGACCCGGAGCACCCGTGCCGCTGTGCGAGGAATCGGCCACGATCATGCCCACCTGCAGCGCCGAGCGGTCGGAGCTATAGCACCAGGCGTTGAACATGTCACACGCGTTGCCGCCAAAATAGCCCACGCCGGCATTGCGGAAGACGTTGGTAACCCAGGCAGCACACCAGCCCTGGCCGGGAGAAGGCGTCGAGTAGCACGCATTGACGACGGCCTGCTGCTTGCCCGAACCGCCCGTCTGTTGCGGGGTGCCGCCGGCATACGAGCCGCCACCCGAGCTCGAGCCACCCGAAGAAGAGCCCGTGTTCGCAGAGGCCGCGGCTGCCGCAGCCGCCTTCCTAGCGGCCTCCTCAGCCTGGGCGGCAGCGAGGATCTCGGAATCGCGCTGAGCCATGAGTTCCTTGACGTCGTCGGAAAGACCGTTCAGCACGGTCTGGACTTCTTGCTGCTTGGCCTGCATATCCTGCATCTGAGCCGTCTGCTGGTCCTTGAGTTTCTCCAGGTCGGCCTTTTGTGATTCGAGCTCGGTCTTCTGTGCGTCGAGCTCAGCCTGAATCGTCTGGATATCCTCGATGGCATCGCGGTCGCTCTTGTTGATCTTCTCAACGTAATGCGCGTTGGCGACGAGTTCCTCAAACGAGCCAGAGGCCAGCAGCAGCGACAGGATGTTCGTGCCGCCGGACTTGTAGCTGGCGGCCACGCGATCGGAAAGGTCGTTGCGCTTCTTCTTGAGCTCGGCCTTCTTTTCATCGATCTGGGCCTGCGTGTCGTCAATCTTGCCCTGGACATTCTCGATGTCGTTGAGGGTCTGGGCATTCTTGTTGGCCAGCGCCGCATACTCATTTGCGATGCTGTCGAGCTGGGCCTGAACCTCGTCGAGTTGGGCCTGGGCGGCATTCAATTTATCGGTGGTTTCTTTGGAAGCCTCCGCCGCATGGGCGCGAGTGGGCAGGCCAAAAAGAACTGCCGCAGAAGCGGCGCCGAACAGGGCCTTAAGGGCAGTGCGGCGCGAGAGCTCCTGGGAAAGGATGGAATCGCTGTTTGGTGACATATGTACTCCGTTACATGCTTATTTATATGTCGCTCAACTCATACATATTAGCGTACATATGGCGCGTCCCAACGATTTCCACGAACGGCAGGAAACTACAAGGTCGGCGGCTCGTAAGCAATTGTCAAATTTGAGGTAACAATTGAGCAAGCCCTTATATGAGTACGTTAACATAATCCTCTGCTTTTCCTACAGTGCACCATTTGGGCGTCCCCGCCTGCGCTATACTCCCCTCTAGAAGTGTTCCTGATTCGATAGGAGACTACATGTCCAAAGCACTCGACCCCAAAGACACCTGCGTCCTCGTTACCGGTGGCGCCGGCTTTATCGGCTCGCACACCGTCGTTCAGCTGCTCGAGGGTGGCTACCAGGTCGTCATCGTCGATGATCTCTCCAACTCCAGCGCCGTCGCCGTCGACCGCGTCAAGACCATCGTGGGCGACGAGGCCGCCAAGAACCTCACCTTCTACGAGGCCAACGTGCTCGACCGCGATGCGATGAACAAGATCTTCGATACCCATCAGATCGACCGCGTCATCCACTTTGCCGGCTTTAAGGCCGTCGGCGAGTCGGTGAGCAAGCCCGTCGAGTACTACCACAACAACATCGAGAACACCTTGGTGCTCATCGACGTCATGCGCAACCATGGCTGCAAGTCCATCATCTTCTCGAGCTCCTCGACCGTCTACGGCGACCCGGACAACCCGCCCGTCACCGAGGAGGATCCCAAGAAGCCCGCGACCAACCCCTATGGTTGGACCAAGTGGATGATCGAGCAGATCCTTATGGACGTCCACACCGCCGACCCCGAGTGGGACGTCGTGCTGCTCCGTTACTTCAACCCCATCGGCGCTCATCCGTCGGGCCTGATCGGCGAGGACCCCAAGGGCATCCCCAACAACCTGGTGCCCTATGTCGCCCAGGTCGCCGTGGGCAAGCTCGAGGCCGTTCAGGTCTTTGGCAACGACTACCCCACCCCCGACGGCACCGGCGTGCGCGACTACATCCACGTGTGCGATCTGGCCTCTGGTCACGTTGCCGCCCTTAACTGGATGAACGGCAAGACCGGCGTCGAGATCTTTAACCTGGGCACCGGCACCGGTACCTCGGTACTCGAGGTCGTCGCCGCCTTCTCCAAGGCTTGTGGCAAGGAGCTGCCCTACGTGATCCGCGAGCGCCGCGCCGGCGACATCGCTGCCAACTGGTGCGATGCCTCCAAGGCCGAGCGCATGATGGGCTGGAAGGCCCAGTACGACATCGCGGACATGTGCCGCGATAGCTGGAACTGGCAGAGCCATAACCCCAATGGCTTCGCCGACGCCGAGTAGCAAAAACCTACATACCGTTCTTGCCCCGATCTCACGTTGTGAGGTCGGGGCTTTTTCATGGCATGTAGCCATTCGCCGAAAATCGACCAACTTTTTTATCTTGCCTGTACATGTTTAAACAACATGTTTTACAATAGGCGTATCGAATCAGAACATCGGAGGCGGACTGCACACCCATCGGCAGGCCGACCCCACAACAAGAAGGTTGGTGAGCGCATTCATGGAGCGTGCAAGCGGCGTCCTCATGCCCGTCTCATCTCTGCCCGGACCATACGGAATCGGCGGCTTTGGCTGGAATGCCTACGACTTCGTCGATTTTCTCGCCTCGTGCAAACAACATTACTGGCAGATTCTGCCCCTTACGACGACCAGCTATGGCGATTCGCCTTATCAGTCGTTCTCGGCCCGCGCAGGCAACCCCAACTTTATCGACTTTGCCGAGCTTATCGAGGCAGGGTATCTGGAGCAGCGCGATATCGATGGCGTGTATCTGGGATCCGACCCCAGCAATGTCGACTACGGTGCTATCTTTGGCGGCCGCCGTCAGATTCTCGACCGCGCCGCCGAGCGCTTTGCTGCCGACAAGCCGGCCGATTTCGATGACTTTATCCAGGCCAACGAGGACTGGCTCATCCCCTACTGTGAGTTCATGACCGTCAAAGAGGAGTGCGGTCTCAAGGCGTTTTGGGAGTGGCCCGCGGAGCTCCGCACCCGCGGCGAGGCTTCCGCCAAGGTCTGCGCCGACCATCCGGCGCGTATGCTCTACCACCAGATGACGCAGTACTTCTTCGATCGCCAGTGGAGCCGCCTCAAGGCCTATGCCAACGAGCGCGACATTCTCATCATCGGCGACCTGCCCATCTATGTCTCGCGTGACTCCGTCGAGATGTGGGCGACACCTGAGCTCTTTAAGATCGACGCCGCCGGCAATCCCGTGAGCGTCGCCGGCACGCCGCCCGACCAGTTCTCGGCCACCGGCCAGTACTGGGGCAACCCCATCTACGACTGGGACGCCATGGAGGCCGACGGCTTCTCCTGGTGGGAGGGCCGCATTCGCGCCGCCCTCGACATGTACGACGTCATCCGCCTGGATCACTTCCGCGGCTTCGAGGCCTATTGGGAGGTGCCGTTCTCCTCGCCTGATTCGTCCTACGGTTCGTGGACGCAGGGTCCCGGCCTCAAGCTCTTCAAGACACTCGAGGAAAAGCTCGGCACGCTGCCCATCATCGCCGAGGACCTGGGCTTCCTCACCCCCGGCGTCATCGATATGCGCGACAACTCGGGCTTCCCCGGCATGAAGATCCTGCAGTTTGCCTTTGAGGGCACCAACTCGTACTACCTGCCGCACAACTACATTGCCAACACCGTCGCCTACGTGGGCACTCACGACAACGAGACGGCACGCGGCTGGTTTGAAGGAACGGCTACCCCGCGTCAGCGCGAGCAGACAGCCCTGTACACCCATCAGCAGGCCGGCGAACCCATCGCCGACGCGCTCAACCGAACCATCGCAGCCAGCGTGAGCGACACGTGCATCTACACCATGCAGGACCTGCTCAACTTGGGCAACGAGGCGCGCATCAACACCCCTGCCACGCTGGGCGGCAACTGGACCTGGCGCATGCTCGACGGCGCCATCACCCGCGAGCTCGAGCACAAACTCACCGACTGGACCGAGACCTACTTCCGCATCCCGTCGGAAGCCGAAATCGAGCTTCCTCAATAGGAGCTACCGCGCCCGACCCCTCCCCACCGTGCGGACGCGCTTGCTTACCCGCGCGAGGCCACCCCAATCCCCTCGCGCGGGATTCTTATGAATTGCAGACATGTAATCAACCCATTACAGGAGGAAACATGCCCCAAATTAACCTCATGGAACTCGCCGAGCAGTCTTTTGGCACCTCGCTCGAGCAGCTCGACGACCGTCGCATTTACAAGCTGCTGGTCAAACTCGTGCAGGAGCGCTCCGCCGCCTGCCCGCTCAACAACGGCAAGAAAAAGCTCTATTACATTTCCGCCGAATTTTTGATCGGCAAGCTGCTCATCAACAACATGATCGACCTCGGCATCTACGACGAGGTTAAGGACCAGCTCACCGCCGCAGGCCACGACCTCAACAAGATCGAGGAGTTCGAGGTCGAGCCGTCGCTCGGCAACGGCGGCCTGGGCCGCCTGGCCGCATGCTTCCTGGATTCCATCGCCACGCTGGGCTTGACCGGCGATGGCGTGGGCCTCAACTATCACTACGGCCTGTTCCGTCAGCGCTTTGTCGACAACCAGCAGAAGGCCGTCCCCGACGAGTGGCTCGGTGAGCAGGACATCCTAGTCGACGACGACCGCTCCTACACCGTCGAGTTCGGCGATTTTGCCGTTACCTCCAAGCTCGTCAACATCGACGTGCCCGGTTACGGCCAGCCCACCAAGAACCGTCTGCGCCTGTTCGACCTGGCGAGCGTCGACGACGGCCTGGTCCCCGGCAGCTCCATCGACTTCGACAAGACCGAGATCGCCAAAAACCTCACCTTGTTCCTCTACCCCAACGATTCCGACGAGCAGGGCCGCCTGCTTCGCATCTACCAGGAATACTTCATGGTGAGCAACGCCGCCCAGCTCCTGATCGACGAGGCCATCGAGCGCGGCAGCAACCTGCACGATCTGGCCGACTACGCCGTGGTCCAAATTAACGACACGCACCCCACCATGGTCATCCCCGAGCTCATTCGCTTGCTCACCACCGAGCATGGCATCGAGTTTGACGAGGCCGTGACCATCGTACGCTCCATGGTCGCCTACACTAACCACACGATTCTTGCCGAGGCGCTCGAGAAGTGGCCGCTCGTCAGCCTGCAGAAGGTCTCCCCTGCCATCGCCGACATTATCGTCAAGCTCGATGAGATCGCGAAGGCCGAGCACGATGACCCGCGCGTCGCCGTCATCGACGAATACGACACCGTCCACATGGCCCACATGGACATCCACTTTGGCTTCTCCATCAATGGCGTAGCCGCCCTCCACACCAAGATCCTGGAGGACACCGAGCTTCATCCGTTCTACGAGATCTATCCCGAGAAGTTCTCCAACAAGACCAACGGCATCACCTTCCGCCGCTGGATCCATGGAGCCAACCCCGCGCTCGCCAGCCTGCTCGACGATGTAATCGGCACCGACTGGCGCAGCACCGGCGATCTGAGCAAACTCGCCAAGTTCGCCGACGACAAGGACGTTCTTGAGCGCCTGGCCGCCACCAAGGTCGAGGCCAAGGCCATCATGCGCCAGTTCATGGCGCTCGAGCAGGGCGTGACCATTCCCTCCAACGCCATCATCGACGTCCAGGTCAAGCGCATCCACGAGTACAAGCGTCAGCAGATGCTCGCGCTCTACATCATCTGGAAGTACTTCGATATCAAGAACGGCAACAGGCCTAAGCACCCTGTCACCATCATCTTTGGCGGCAAGGCGGCGCCTGCCTACACTATCGCGCAGGACATCATCCATCTGATCCTGACGCTGTCGCAGTGGATTGCAAACGACCCCGACGTGGCTCCCTACCTGCAGGTTGTCATGATCGAGAACTACAACGTCACCGCCGCCGAGCGCGTGATCCCCGCCGCTGACATCTCCGAGCAGATCAGCCTGGCCTCCAAGGAGGCGAGCGGCACCTCCAACATGAAGTTCATGCTCAACGGCGCCCTAACCCTGTGCACGCTCGACGGTGCCAACGTGGAGATTGCCGAGCTCGTGGGCGACGAGAACATCTATACCTTTGGTGCCTCGTCCAAACAGGTCGAGCAGCTCTACGCCGACGGCACCTACAACGCCGGTGCGCTCTACCGCAAGCCCGGCATTAAACTGCTGGTGGACTTCATCACCAACCCGGCCTTTATGGCAACCGGCAACGCCGAGCGCCTGCAGCGCCTGCACGACGACATTAAGGGCAAGGACTGGTTTATGGCCTTGCTCGACATTGAGGAGTACATCCAGACCAAGGAGCGCGTGCTGGCCGACTACGAGGACCAGGACGCCTGGATGCGCAAGGCGCTCATCAATATCGCCAACGCCGGCACCTTCTCGTCCGACCGTACGATCTCCCAGTACAACGACGAGATCTGGCACCTGGACTAACCCATTCCCCTTACCCATTCTCTTGAGGAACGGAGTCGTGGCAACACGGCTCCGTTTTTTGTGCCCGCACGTTACCCTGTGATCCAACTCGGCCAAACAATCTCGATCCGTAGCAATTACTCAACCAAAACGGTCCCAGCCGTTACAGATTGAGACATACCGGCCCCTCCCCTCGGGTTTATCTCAATCTGTAACATCTAGCAGGTGAAATTCGCCTTTGGTGTTACAGATTTAGATGAAATGGTTAGCTCAGCGGAACCGTCTCGATCTGTAACATCTAACGTCCGAAATCGGCCCTATCCGTTACAGATCGAGACAAACGACCGGTCAGACAGTCCCAACACAAAGAAAGGCTCCCCTCTCGCCCAGTGGACGGGAGGGGAGCCTTATATGTGACCGCGGCAAAAGGATGGCAAAGCCGCAGTCGCCCAAAGGAAGGGCCTGGTTGCACCGGGCCTAGATAAGGTTCTTGCCAGAGACCTTATCGAAGAGGTGGGTCGCGTTCTTCTCGAACTTGAACCAGATGGGGTCGCCCGCCTTGAGCGCGCCCTTGGCCTCGAGGTCGACGACGGGAATGATCAGGACAAACTGGCCGTCGGGAGCAGTCACGTGGACATGCTCGGTCGAGCCCATGAGCTCGGTCACCTCGACGGTGCCCTGGAGCGCACCCTCCTCGTCCTTGTCGGCAAGCAGAATCTGCTCGGGGCGCACGCCGGCCGTAATCTCCTTCACGTCGCCGCCGTCCCAGTTGAGGGCAAGCTGAGCGCAAGTCTCCGGGGCGAGCGCCACGTTCATATCCTCGGTCTTGACAGTAAAGCCGTTGCCCGAGCGCACCAGCTGGGCATCGAAGAAGTTCATCTGCGGCACGCCGATGAAGCCGGCGACGAAGATGTTCGCGGGATGGTTGAAGACCTCCTGCGGCGTGGCGATCTGCTGGACGACGCCGTCCTTCATGACCACGATGCGGTCGCCGAGGGTCATAGCCTCGGTCTGGTCGTGGGTAACGTAGATGAAGGTGCCCTTGATCTCGTGACGCAGCTTAATGAGCTCGGCGCGCATCTGGTTACGAAGCTTGGCATCCAGGTTGGACAGCGGCTCGTCCATCAGGAAGACCTTGGGGTCACGCACGATGGCGCGGCCGATGGCGACGCGCTGGCGCTGGCCGCCAGAGAGCGCCTTGGGCTTACGGTCGAGGTACTCGGTAATACCCAGGATCTCAGCAGCGGAGCGAACCTTACGGTCGATCTCGTCCTTGGGGACCTTCTTGAGCTCAAGCGTAAACGCCATGTTCTCGTACACCGTCATATTGGGGTACAGAGCGTAGCTCTGGAACACCATGGCGATGTCGCGGTCCTTGGGCGCCACGTCGTTGACGCGCTTGCCGTCGATGAGCACGTCGCCGGAGGTGATGTCCTCTAGGCCGGCGACCATGCGCATCGTCGTGGACTTACCGCAGCCAGAGGGGCCAACGAGGACGATGAACTCCTGGTCGTGAACGGTGAGGTTGAAGTCCTCTACAGCGAGCACACCGTCCTCGGTAACCTTGAGGTTGTGCTTCTTCTCCTCGGTCTTCTTCTTTTTGCCAAAGAAGCCCTTCTTTTTTGACTCGTTGTTGGGATACACCTTCTGAACATGTTTGAGAACGATCTCGGCCATGTCTCTACCTTTCGATACGCGGCGCCGCGCTGAGGGGCGCCGCCAAAACTTGCAAAACAGTTACGGCATCAGCCCTTGACGGCACCTGCCACCACACCGTCGATGATGTACTTCTGGCAGAAGATGTACATGATGACGATGGGGACAACGACCATCATGATGCAGGCCATCATGGGGCCGAGCTCGACGTGGCCATAGCCGCCGCGGAAGTACTGGATCAAAATAGGAATGGTCTTGTACTTGGTGGAGTCGAGCGTAAGGTAGGGCAGCAGGTAGTCGTTCCAGACCCACATGGTCTCGAGGATGCCGACCGAAAGATAGGTGGGCTTCATGATGGGGAGAACGATCTTAAAGAACACCTGGACCGGGTTGCAGCCGTCAATCATGGCCGCTTCCTCAATCTCGAGCGGGATGTTCTTGACGAAGCCGGCGAACATAAAGACCGCGAGGCCCGCGCCAAAACCGAGGTAGATGAAGCAGATGTTAAACGGCGTGTTAAAGCCGATGCGGTCCGCGAGGTTGGACAGCGTGAACATGAGCATCTGGAACGGTACGACCATCGAGAAGACGAACAGGTAATAGAAGAAGTTCGAGATCTTGCTGTTGACGCGCACCACGTACCAAGCGCACATGGAGCAGCACACCAGAATCAGCACGACCGACGTGACCGTGATGATGAGCGAGTACATAAACGCCGAGGCAAAGCCCTGCTCGTTCAGAGCGTGCACGTAGTTTGCGAGGCCGTTGAACGTCTCGGGCGTGAGCAGATCGAACGCCGTGGTGGTGCTGATTGCGGTCGCTTTCTTAAAGGAATTGAGCGCAATCATGAACACGGGGTAGATCCATGCGAGCGACAGGATCGTAAAGAAGATCGAGAGCGCGCGGTTGATAGCCTTATCGCGTTTCATTACTGCTGCACCTCCTTGGACCTCGTGGCCTTAAGCTGGATCATAGAAATAGCGACAACCAGGATGCAGAAGATAACTGCCTTGGCCTGACCGATGCCCTGCCATGCGATGCCAGCACGCGAATAGAACGTGTTGTAGATGTTCAGGGCGAGCATCTCGGTGGAGTGCGCCGGGGCGCCACCGGTAAGGGCAAGGTTCTGGTCGAACAGCTTAAAGCCGTTGGTGATGGACAGGAACAGGCAGATGGTGATGGTCGGCATCAGGTTGGGGATCTTAACCTTCCAAAACGTCTGCCATGCCGTAGCGCCATCGACCTTGGCGGCCTCAATGTAGTCAGACGGGATGGACTGCAGACCGGCGATGTAGATGATCATCATGTAGCCGACCTGTTGCCACAGGGTCAGGATGATAAGGCCCCAGAAGCCAGCGGCGGAGTTGAGGGCGATAAGCTGGGCACCCACGTTGGAGAGCAGGCAGTTGATCAGAATCTGCCAAATGTAACCCAGTACAATGCCGCCAATCAGGTTAGGCATAAAGAAAATCGTACGGAAGATGTTGGTGCCCTTGAGCGCCTTGCGAGTGAGCGCCTGCGCAATGGCCAGCGCGATCACGTTGATGAGCACCGTCGACAGGAAGGCAAACGCCACGGTAAAGAAGAACGACGTGGAGAACTGCGGGTCGGTCAGTGCGCGCACGTAGTTCTCGATACCGACAAAGTGCGCGTTATTGATGGTAATAAACTGGCAGAACGAGAGATAGAAACCCTGGATAAAGGGAATCACGAACCCGATCATAAACGCCAGGCACGTGGGCAGCATAAAGAGCGGCCACCAGCGTTTGAGTGCTTTGCCCATAGAAGGGTCCTTTCAATATGCAGGGGGCGGGCAAACCTACGTCTGCCCGCCCCCTGTCGCTAATCAGATAGCTTGGGCAGCAACTGCTTACTCGGAAGCAGCCTTCTCGGTCTTCCAGCCATCGACGAAGGCGTTCTTGACGCCGTCCCACTTGGTGTTGTCGGCAGCATAAGCGATGAGAGCCTGCTTGAGGTTCTTCTTCCACTCCTCAGAGGGGATGTAAACGAAGTCCCAAGCAACGGTCTTCTTGCCGTCCTTGGCCATAGCAACGGCCTGCTGCGAGAAGACGTTGGTGGTCTCCTTAGCGCTCTTGAACGGGGCGGTCAGACCCATCTTGTCAGCGATGATGCTGGTGGCGGTGTCAGAAGTGACGCACCAATACATGAAGTCCTCGGTGGCCTTCTGGGCATCCTCGGAAGCCTGGGAGCTGACGCACCAGTAGTTCTCGCCGCCGGAGCACAGGCCCTGGTTCTCCTCGCCGTCGACGCCGATGTAGATCGGCAGCATGCCGAGCTGGTCGTCGGTCATACCGGCCTTGGTGAGGTCGGCGTAGGCCCAAGAGCCGTTCTGGTAGAAAACGGCCTTACCGGTTGCGAACTCGTTGGTGGCGTCGTCACCGGTCTTGGAGGCAAGCTGCGAAGGATCGCAGGTGGAGTCGGTGATATACAGGTCGAAGATCTGCTTAAAGTTGTCGAGATACTCGCCCTTGATCTCGTCGTCCTCCTGGTTGTGCTCCTTCTCGAACTCGTAGTAGAGCGGGAGGTTGGCGAGGTGGGTGGTGTAGCGCCAGCTGGAGGAGTCATCCATGCCGGCGGAAGTGAAGGCACCGTCAACGCCGAGCTCGTCCTTGCGGGCCTGGATGTCATCGGCGCAAGCCTTCAGCTTGTCGAAGGAGTTGATGTCCTCGGCCTTGTAGCCGGCCTTCTCGAGGAGCTCCTTGTTGTAGATGATGCCGTAGCTCTCCTGAACCCAGTCGATACCCAGATCCTTGCCGTCGGACTGCAGCGCCAGGGAGTCGTCGATGAGCTCGCCGCGGAGCTTGGTGTCGGAAAGATCGGCGCAGTAGTCCTTCCAGTTCTTAAGGCCGGTGGGGCCGTTGACCTGGAACAGCGTCGGAGCGGAGCTCTTGGACATCTCGGACTTGAGCTTCTCCTCGTAGGTGTTGGAGGCGGCGGTCACGATCTTGACCTCGACGCCCTTCTCCTTCTTGTACGCCTTGGCGATCTCCTTCCACTCCTTGTCGACCTCGGGCTTGAACTGGAGGAAGTAGACCTCGGCAGCGTCACCAGAAGCAGAGGAGCCAGAGCCGGCAGAACCACCGCAGCCCACGAGGCCCAGACCAAGAACCGCAGCCGCGGAACCAGCAAAGCCCAGGAACTGCCTTCTGCTCATTTCGTTCTTCATTACAATCCACCCTTTCACACCGTGGCGGCACCCTTTGCCGCCGCCTTCGGAGATTGGCTCGGGGACTTTGCCCCTTTTGCTGACTTGTACAATACGCTATTTGGCTAGTTGTTTGAACAAGTATTACTAGAGCGGTAGAAAAACTTCGGTGAACGGTAATTTCGACTTGATACTTGACAAGTTTTGTATAAACAATTATTTGTTATCGAATGCAGAGAAAACGCCCGATCAAGCCGATGCATCGTCGGTTTGACCGGGCGTTTTCGCTTTGAGGGCATGAGTCTCGTCAGGCTGCGAGCTAGCCGGCTATCGCTTGGAATTGACGCGGTAATGGAAGATCTCGGGGTGTGTGCGGGCATGCGTGACCTCGAACAAGATGCCGTCCGAGGTGTACGACTGGCTCTCCATAACGGCGACGCAGTTGTACTTGCCAAGGTCCAGATAGCTGCAATCCTCATCGTTGGCGAGCTCGACACTCACCGTACGGCGGCTCGCCATCACTTTGATGCCGCGCTTGTGCTCCAGATAGCCGTAGATAGAATCCGCCGCGATCTCGGGGGTCAGGCCCTTGGCGATCGACGCCAAAAAGTAGCCGTGGTCCACTTGGCGCGCGCTGCCGTTGAGGCTTCGGACACGCACGACGCGAATCAGCTCCTCGCCCACCTTAAAGCCCAGGCGACGAGAGAGTTGCTCAGTGCAAATCAAGTGTTCAAAAGACTTGACCTCGGTCGATGCGACGGCATTGTTGCGTTTTGCGAACTCGCCAAACGACTCAACCTCTTCGAGTGCGCCCAGCATATCGGTTTCGCCCTTAAGCCAAATAACGCGCACGCCCTTGCCGTGTATAGGCTGCACAAACATCTGGTCGGCCAGCATGCTCAAGGCGCGTCGAACGGTATTGCGCGTGCAGCCAAACTCCGCGGTCAGCTCGGCTTCGGTTGGCAGCATCTCCTGAAACGCATAGGTCCCGTTGATGATGCGCGAACGGATCTCGCGGTAGATTCCTTCGTAAATCGCTTTTGGCATGATTTCACCTCTAATGAATATGTATGGCTAGGCACGATAGCATTTCTTAAAGTTGTTTAAACCGATTATCGGTAAAGCACGGATTATTTACCGTCGACGGTTCCCCCGAAACCCAAATCGGACCGAATCAAAACCGTCAATGCGGCAAGCAGCCAGTCCTCTACAATGAGTTCATTGTTTAAACGTTCTTGCTCGCACAGCATGTTGCATCCGAAAGGCATATTATGCTGCAGAAAATCCAACGTTTTGGCGGAGCCATGTTCGCGCCCGCCATGCTGTTTTCTATATCAGGCCTCATGGTCGGCATCTCCGCCCTCGCAACGACCGTGGATATCGTCGGCGACCTCGCCGTATACGGAACCCCCTGGTACGTTTTCTGGACTATCATTCAGCGCGGCTCGTGGACGGTCTTTAAGCGCCTTCCACTCCTTTTTGCCGTAGCGCTGCCCATCGGCCTTGCCCAAAAGCAACCGGCACGCTGCTGCCTCGAGGCGCTCGTAGCCTATTTTGCCTACTGTTTCTTTTTGAGCGAGATCATTAAGCTGAGCGGCGACAACCTTGGACTTAAGTACCCGTCGTCTTTAACCCCCGCCAGCGGCATCACCGTCATCGACGGCATCAAGACGCTCGACACCGGCATTATCGGCCCGCTGGCGGTGTCGGCAACCGTCGTTGCCATCCATGACCGCTTCTACGATGCCAAGGTTCCCGATTGGCTCGGCACGTTCTCGGGTTCCTCGCTCGTCTACCTCATCAGCTTTTTTGCCGTGTTTGCCCTTGCCGCCATCTCGGCCGCCATCGTGCCCTTCGCATACGCTGTGACCGAAACGCTGCGCCACGCACTTGCGGGCGTCGGCCCCTTCGGCGTGGGCATCTTTGTGTTTTTGGAGCGAGCGCTCGAGCCCATGGGGCTGCACCATCTGCTCTATATGCCCATCTATTACGACAATCTGGTCATTCACGACGGTATTTACGCCACGTGGACCAACCTGCTCCCCATTCTCTCCCATAGCACGCGCCCTTTAAATGAACTTGCGCCCTGGGCAGGTTTTACCGCCACCGGCTGGGGCAAGCTCTTTGGCCTTCCCGCCATCGCGGCAGCATTCTATTTCACCGCCAAACCCGAACGCCGCGCCGGCCTTAAGGTCATCCTTTTGCCCGCCATCGTCGCCTCGGTGGTCTGCGGCGTCACCGAGCCGCTCGAGTTTCTCTTTATGTTCACCTATCCCGGACTCTTTTTGCTCTACGCCGTCCTGTCCTCCTGCCTTGCCATGACCATGAACTTCTTTGGCATCGTCGGCATCTTCTCGGGCGGTCTCATGGAAATGACGGCCTTCAACTTCATCCCACTCATGCGAATGCATGCCGGCTCCTACCTTTTGGCGCTCGGTATCGGTCTTGCCTTTAGCCTCATCTTTTTTGTTAGTTTTCGAGCACTCATCTTGGTCTATGACCTTAAGACGCCGGGCCGCGAGGATCATGTCTCCAATCGCGCGGCAATCGATCGTTTAACGGGAAGCGGCTTTGCCAAAGAGCAATCTCCCAATGGCGAGGTCAGTATTCAATCCGATCAAGATCACGTCCTCGCTGAGCGGGTAATTCAGCTTTTAGGTGGCGTTGGCAATATCGTGGGCGCAACCAACTGCGCCACGCGCCTGCGCGTCGAGGTCGCAGACCCTTCCATCGTTGCAGATAATGCGTCGTTTGTCGCGGTGGGCGCCAAGGGCCTCATCATTACGGGCAAGACCGCCCAGGTGATTATTGGCATCTCCGTTCCCCGCGTTAAAGAGCATTTTGACCAGATCATGGGCCTCGAGCCGGGATTTGTGTCCACCACCTCGGCCTCCCCTGCCGCCAGCGCAGCCCATAAGCGCGGCGATATCTGCTTCTTCGATATCGACGGAACACTCGCCTGGCAAGACCCTCGAGTGGCACAAGAGCTTCCCGAGAGCGAGCGAGACCTCTCCCCCTATCCCAATGAAGCGGTCTCGCAAGCCATCCGTGATTTTGTCGCCAAGGGCAATATGGCGTTTATCTGCACAGGGCGCACGCTGAGCTGCATCCATCCAAAGCTGCTCGAGCTGCCCTGGACCGGCATCGTCTGCCTCGCGGGTGGCTATGTCGAACTTGAGGGACACGTGATTCGCGATTTGGCGATGACGCCCGGCATGCTGCAGCGCCTTGCTCCCATTCTTGAGCAATCGGACGAAGTGATTCGTTTTGAGGGACTCAATGGCGTCGTTCGCATGAGTGCCGATGCGCCCGACGCTCCGGGATACGCCCGCACCGTGGGCGATGCAATTACGCAGCTGCAACATTACAGCGCCTACAAGATCTTAATGTCCACGTCGCTTGCCAACCGCATCGCTCAGGATCAAGCGTTTGAGCCGCTGCTCTGCTTTAACGAGCTCGAGCTCGAAGTGACCGAGATTTCGCCTCGCGAATGCACCAAGCGCGAGGGTATCCAGTCCGTACTCGACGCCCTCGATCCCCACCACGGAACCGTATACGGCATCGGCGACGCCAGCAATGACGTCTCGCTGATGAACGCCGTCGACGTTGGCATCGCCATGGGCAACGCACCGGACTTCCTCAAGGAAAAGGCCGACTATGTCACCGACAGCATCGACCACGACGGCGTCGTCACCGCGCTCGAACACTTTGGGCTTATCTAGCCAAGCCCCTACCGCACTTGCGGCCGCATGGACCAATCGTCTTCAACCGCCGCGCTCGACGCCCTAATGTGGCAATATGTTGTCTGCATAATGCAACGATGCAACCTATCAAAGAATGCGAGAACCCGTGTCCAGTCCGTTTACCAGCTTTTTAGCCCAGCACTTTGACCAGATTAACGACTATCTGGCCACGTTCTTTGACGGACAGGCGACTTCCGCCGATATCGAGCGCTACCTGTACGCACCACTTTCGGCCTTTACGGCCAACGCCGGCAAACGCCACCGCCCGCTCATCTGCATGCTCGCCGCCACCGCGGTGGGCGGAAGCTTCGAAAGCGCCCGCAGCGCAGCGGCGGCCATCGAGCACTTTCAGTCGGGCGCACTCATCCACGACGACATCGCCGACAACGGGCAGATTCGTCGCGGCAAGCCCTGCATGCACCTTACCGAGGGCACCGGTCTTGCCATCAACTGCGGTGACCTGGCGCTCACCATGGTCACCAAGACGGTTCTCGACGACCCTACACTCAACGCAGACGTGAAGCTTCGCGTGCTCCACGAGCTTACCGAGATGATCGTCCGTACCATCGAGGGCCAGGCGCTCGACCTGGGCTGGGTCCGCGACGGGCGCTTTGACATTTCGGTCGACGATTATCTGGACATGGCGACGCACAAGACCGCGTACTACAGCGGAGCGACGCCGCTTGCCGCCGGAGCCATTATCGGCGGCGGCAGCGAAGAGCAGATTGAGGCACTGCGCGCCTTTGGGCTGCACACGGGCCTTGCCTTCCAGATTCAAGACGACCTGCTCAACTTGATCGGCACCAAGGAGGCCGCCAACAAGGACTTCCGCACCGATATCACCGAGGGCAAGCGCACCCTCGTTGCCGTGCATGCCCTGTCAGACGAGCGCTATCACGACGAGATCGAGGCAATCCTTTCCTCGGGCACCGAGGACCCTGCGCAGCTCGCACGCGCCGTGGAGATCTTCCAGGAGACCGGCTCCATCGATTACGCCCACACCTATGCGCTCGACCTGACCGCTAAGGCCAAAGCGGCCATCGAGGACGTTTCGCTCGACCCGCATGCACGTGAACTGTTCCTCTCCATGGCAGATTTCTTTGTGGAGCGCCTTAACTAGCGGGGGTCATAAAACCTGTGGGCAGCGAGTTTGGGTACAAGTTGCTACACTATTGAGTGCATGTTTATAAATTGTCTCGCGTTGTCTATCCGACACACGCTCAAAATAGTACGAATGGTACGCCGAAAGGGGTTCGTTCATGGAACCTATTACCACAGGCATGCAGGGAGCAGCCGTCGAGGACGTCCAGTCCCGCCTTCTGCAGCTCGGCTATACAATCGATGACGCCGAGGTTGTCGACAAGCGCTTTGGCACCACCACCGAGCAGGCCGTCAGCACCTTCAGGCTCGACAGCGGCCTTGCTGCCGGTCATGCCGTCGATATCCCCTGTTGGAGCGCCCTGGTCGACGCCTCGTATAAGCTGGGCGACCGCACCCTGTATCTGCGCATGCCCAATTTCCATGGCGCCGATGTGCAGGCCCTGCAGCGCGCTCTCAACGTTTTGGGCTTTGCCTGTGGCGAAGACGACGGCTACTTTGGTCCGCATACCGAGGCCGCCCTGCAGCAGTTCCAGGAAAATGTCGGCCTGTTTGCCGACGGCATGGCCTTCCAGGACACCTACGCCTACATCAACCGCCTGCACCATGTGTGGGAGGGCAAGCCCTCGGTCACCGAAGCCGAGTCCCGCATCGGTTTTGCTCGCGCCGCCAACGTGCTCGAGCGCTTCCAGATTGCCGTTATCGGCGAGGACCCCATCGCGCGCAGTGTTGCGTCGCGCATGTGGAATATCGCCACGGCAACGACCGACAACAGCGGCATGATGCTCTGCGACTCCGAGGTCCCAACCAACGTTGACCTGGTGCTCGAGATCGCAAGCGACGAGCTGCCCGCCGACGCCGCGCCACGCGCCACGATTGCCCTCGCCGAGTGCCACAACCTGGCCCAGCGCATCCGCACCGCCAATGTCGCCGCGCAGCAGAAGCCGGCTCGCATTCGCATTGAGCTCACGGGCATGACGCGCTACAACGGCACCTTCACGGCCAGCGACGCGCAGACGCTCGCCGTACGCCTACTCGACGGCGTTTGCGATGCCCTCGCAGATTAGGTAAACTAGACGAGTTGCTTTTGGGCAACACCACACATTGGGACGTAGTTCAACGGTAGAACTCCGGTTTTTGGTGCCGGCTGTTGGGGGTTCGAATCCCTCCGTCCCAGCCATTAAAACTGAGCGCCCTAAGCCCATAACGGCCCAGGGCGCTTTCTTGTGGGCAAGCGGAGGAATTCGAACCCGCAAGGGTGCGGAGCTGAGGAAACGCGAAGCGTTTTCCAGCGCAGCACGCAAGGAGCGAAGCGACGCAGCGGGGCGCGGCCGCCGACCAGGCGGACGCGGAATCCCTCCGTCCCACACCAGCCAAGAGCCCCTCACGTCAAGCAAATCGAGCCAACGCCGCCAAGCGGAGGAATTCGAACCCGCAAGGGTGCGGAGCTGAGGAAACGCGAAGCGTT
>URUI01000025.1 GCA_900551015.1 uncultured Collinsella sp. | reverse complement strand
CGTGCCCACCATCTCGCGCGGGCGCGTGACCTTTGTGGACGCCGCCCTGCCGCAGGGCGTGGTGGTGCCCGATGCCAATCTGGCCGTTTTCTCGATCGCCGACCTCAACGCTCGCATGGACGCCAACCGCGCCCGCAGCCGCCGCAAGGTCGATATTACGCAGATCACCTTCCCCTTTAAGCCAGGCGACTACGTAGTGCATGCAACGCATGGCATCGCGCTCTTTAGCGAGATCGCGCGCCAGGAAGTGGGCGGCAAGGAGCGCGACTACTTTTTGCTGGAATATGCCGACGGCGACAAGCTCTATGTGCCGCTTGAGCAGGTCGACCGCATCACGCGCTATGTTGGCCCCGACGGCGACAAGCCGCGCCTGACCAGGCTCAACACCGCCGACTGGACGCGTGCCACCAACAAGGCGCGCAAGAACGCCAAAAAGCTGGCGTTTGACCTGGTCGATCTGTATACGCGCCGCTCTTCGATTACCGGTATCGCTTGCCCGCCCGACACGCCCGAGCAGATCGAGATGGAGCAGAGCTTCCCCTACGACGAGACGCGCGATCAGCTGGAGGCCATCGCCGATATTAAGGCCGATATGGAGGCGCCCAAGCCCATGGACCGCCTGCTGTGCGGAGACGTGGGCTTTGGCAAGACCGAGGTCGCCCTGCGCGCGGCGTTTAAGTGCGTGGACTCCGGTCGCCAGGTCATGGTGCTCTGCCCCACGACCATTCTGGCCCAGCAGCACTACGAGACGTTCTTTGAACGCTTTGCCCCGTTTGGCCTTGAGGTCGAGGTGCTCAGCCGCTTTCGCACGCCGGCGCAGCAAAAGCGCGCACTCAAGGCGTTTGCCGAGGGCACGATTGATGTGCTCATCGGCACGCATCGCCTGCTTTCGGCCGATGTGAACCCCAAGAACCTGGGCCTGGTGATCATCGACGAGGAGCAGCGCTTTGGCGTGCAGCACAAGGAGCAGCTCAAGAACCTGCGCGAGCAGATCGACGTGCTCACGCTTTCGGCCACGCCCATCCCGCGTACCATGCAGATGGCCACGAGCGGCGTGCGCGATATGAGCCTGATTACCACGCCGCCGACTGGGCGCCGCCCCGTGATCGTGCACGTGGGGGAGTACGACCCCGACGTGGTGAGCGCGGCGATTCGCCTGGAGGTGGGTCGCGGCGGACAGGTGTACTACGTGTCCAACCGCGTCAAGACCATCGATGACGCTGTGGCACGCGTGCACGAGGCCGCGCCCGAGGCGCGCGTGGGCGTGGCGCACGGCAAGATGAGCCCGCGCGAGGTCGAGGACGTGATGATCGAGTTCGCGACCAAAAAGATCGATGTGCTCATCGCCACGACCATCGTGGAGAGCGGCATCGACAACGCGACCGCCAACACGCTCATCATCGAGGACTCGCAGCGCCTGGGTCTAGCACAGCTCTACCAGCTCAAGGGCCGTGTGGGCCGCTCGGCCACGCAGGCCTACGCATACTTTATGTTCCCGGGCGAGCTGCCGCTCACCGAGGAGGCCACGGCGCGCCTGACCGCACTTTCCGAGTTCCAGGACCTGGGCAGTGGCATGCGCATCGCCATGCGCGACCTGGAGATTCGCGGCGCCGGCTCGCTCATGGGTGCCGAACAGCACGGTAACCTATCGAGCGTGGGCTTTGACCTGTTTACGCAGATGCTGGGTCAGGCCGTGGCCGAGGCGCGCGGTGACGACGATGCCGGCGTGGAGGCGGCGAGCGTGGGCATTAACCTGCCGGCCGATTACTTCTTGTCCGAGGAGTATCTGCCGGCGGTGGATCAGCGCGTGCTCGTGTACCGTAAGCTCGCGGCGGCCGAGGACCTGGAGAGCATCGACGAGGTGCAGGAAGAGACCGAGGCCGCGCATGGCGAGCTGCCGTTGGCGGGGCTCAACCTGTTCAATCGTGCGCGCATCCGCATTCGCGGCGAGCGCCTGGGGCTCGAGAGCGTCACGCTCAGCGGCGGGCGCATTACCTTTCTGGGGGTTGACGTTCCCAAGAAGGTAGCCTTTGAGCTCAAGACCCGCTACGGTGCGGTGAACTTCCCCAAGAGCCGCAAGCTGTCGGTGCCCTACAAGGCGGGCGCCGGTGCGGGCAGCGGCCTGGGTCGCGGTCTCGACGCCAACGACGGCACCGGCCCCGTGGCCGCGGCGCTCATGCTGCTGCAGCAGCTGGGCGCGTCCGACGATGATTAACGGGTCGACGCTGCAAATGCCCCATTTGGGCACTCTGGTTCCATCGAAAGGAAAGCATGTTCGGGTACATCTATAAGAAAGATGCCGCCATCATCGCGGTTGTCCTGTGCCTTTGTCTGGGCGTGGGCAGCTTCTTCGATTATCAGATCTCGAGCGCGCTGTTCAACATCGGCAGCATGTACGGTCGCTTTATCGAGGCCGCCGGCGAGCTGCCGTTTGAGCTGACGGCGAGCGTTGCGGGCGTTATGCTCGTGCGCGCGGTGCGTCCCGATTCCAGAGGGAGCAAATGGCTCGCCGTGCTCGGCGTCCTTGTCAACATTGGCCTGGCCGGCTACGAGGTCGTTTCGTCTCTGAGGGTTGGCGGCAAACTCATCGCGGTTCAGCTGGTACTGACGTTTGTGCTGATCATCGCAGCCAACCTCATCGCCTATCGCCTTACGCGCGACACCGCGCCCGACGATCTCACGCGCTGGGCGTTGATGGTGCTTGCCGTGTGGGTCGCTCAGGCCATTATCCTCAACGTGATCGTCAAGCCACTGTGGTCGCGCCCGCGCATGCGCGTGATCGAGGTGACGCAGGGGCTCGATTTTCAGCCGTGGTGGGTGATCGGCAACCCCGACAAGTGGACCTATATCGCCGCCGGCGTGATCAAGGACGGCTTTAAGTCGTTTGCGAGCGGACACACGGCACACGCGGCGATCGGCCTTATGCTCGCCGGGCTTCCCGCGGCGGCCTTTAAGGAAAAGCCGTCGCGCCGCCGCGCGGTCTTTTGGGTCGCCGCTGTGGTTGCGGCGTTCGTCGCCTTTGGTCGTATCGTGATCGGTGCGCACTTTTTGAGTGACGTGAGCTGCGGCTTTGCCCTGGTGCTGGCGCTTGAGTGCCTTGCCGCGCGCATTGCCTATCCGAGCGGCGTACAATAGCGGCACCTGAATCATCGGGCTCGTGCCCGGCTAGAGAGGATTACCATGCTCGCGTTTAACAACGACTATTCCCACGGCGCACATCCGGCAGTGCTGCAGGCGCTCGTCGACACTAATATGGAGCCGCAGCCCGGCTACGGCACCGATGCACACACCGAGCGTGCCAAGCGGCTCATCCGTGAGGCCTGTCAGGCTCCCGATGCCGACGTATTTTTCCTGGTGGGCGGCACACAGGCCAACGCGACGGTGATTGACATGCTGCTTGCGCCCTACGAGGGCGTCGTTGCAGCCGAGACCGGCCACGTTGCCTGCCACGAGGCGGGTGCCATCGAGTTTGGCGGCCACAAGGTGCTTACCATTCCCGGCTACGAGGGCAAGATGCATGCCGAGGATCTCGACAGCTATATCCAGGTGTTTTACGAAAACGAGAGCTACGAGCACACGGTGTTCCCAGGTGCCGTGTACGTGAGCCTATCGACCGAGTACGGCACGCTGTACTCCGCCGCCGAGCTTGCGGCGATTCATGCGGTGTGCCAGAAGCGCCAGATTCCGCTGTTTGTGGATGGCGCCCGTCTGGCCTATGCGCTGGCGGCCGATGAGTGCGACATTACCCTGCCCGAGCTGGCGCAGCTGTGCGACGTGTTCTACATTGGCGGCACCAAGTGCGGCGCGCTTTGCGGCGAGGCCGTGGTGTTTTGCGGCATGCACGCTCCGGCACACCCCATTCCGCGCATTAAGCAGCACGGAGCGCTGCTGGCCAAGGGCCGTCTGACGGGCGTTCAGTTTGAGGCGCTCTTTACCGACGGCCTGTATTTTGAGATTGGCCGCCAGGCGATTGAGACGGCGCAGGCGCTTCGTCGCGTGCTGCATGAGCGCGGCTACCAGTTCTTCTTGGAGACGCCCACCAACCAGCAGTTTGTGATTTTGCCCAACGAGGACATGGCCCGCATTCGCGAGCATGCTTCGATCGAGTACTGGGAAAAGTACGACGAGACCCACACCGTGGTGCGCTTTTGCACCAGCTGGGCCACGACACAGGAGGACATCGACGCGCTGGCGGCTGTCCTGTAGGTTGATGTAATGACGAGGGGCCGCCTTGCGCCTGGGTTTGGCGCAAGGCGGCCTTTGCTTTTGAGAGGGGCTGTATGGCCAAGATGTCCGAGCCGACGATTCGCCTGGCGACGCCCGATGATGCGCCGGCATTGCTTGCCATTTATGAGCCGTATGTGCTCAAGACAGCGATTACCTGCGAATACGAGGTGCCGAGCGTCGAGGAATTTGCCGGGCGCATTGCGCGTACACTCAAGCGCTATCCGTATTTGGTGATGGAGTTGGACGGGCGTCCGGTGGGTTATGCCTACGTGAGCCCGCTCAACAGCCGCGAGGCATACGACTGGTCGGTCGAGACGTCGATCTACCTGGCGCGCGATGTGCGCCATGGTGGGCTGGGCCGCAAACTGCACGATGCGCTCAAGCAATGCCTGGTCGCGATGGGTATCACCAACATGTGTGCGCTCATCGCCGTACCGCACGACAAAGACGACGAGTACCTGACGCACAACAGCCAGGACTTCCATGCCCATATGGGGTATCGCCTGGTGGGTGCCTTCGACCGCTGCGCCCAAAAGTTCGGCCGCTGGTACGACATGTGCTGGATGGAGCTGGTCCTAGCCGAGCGCGTTCCCAACCAACCCAAACCAACCTGGTTCCCCGACCTCCCCAAACCTGCCATTTAGGGACAGGTTTTTGGCTGTCTTGCGGTATCAAATTGCCGCAAGAAGCGCCGCGTTCGTACGCTTTTTTGACTCGAATCGTCCCGTCGAGACACCTTGCGAGCTAAGTGAGTAGACTTTTTGGCGCAAGGCGAGCACAAAGCGTATCTGCTTTAGTAAAACCGCAGGTCACGGAGGTGGCTGTTTTGGGTGTGCTTGGCAGGTCGCGAAAAGTCTACTCACTTAGGTTTACGGTGCTGGATATTCTGGGCAGGAACAGTTGAGCTTGGGCGGCGCGTGTTGCCAGGCGATGTTGGCATTTGCGCCATGCCGGCTTGAGATTTAATAAAAACCGCAGGTAAAACGTTTATTAGGTACATTTTGCCTCGTTTGGTGCGCTAGCCGATGGGCTCGGTGTATTTGGCGCGGTCGGTACGTTGGATGCGCTTGGAGACATGGAGCGGGCGACCGTCGGTGTCGTAGACGTAGTCGGTGATCAGGATCAGCGCCTGCCCGCGCTCGACGTTGAGCAAAAACGCCTCGTTTTGCGAGGCATAGCACACCTCAAAGGTCTTATGCCCCTGCGCCGGCGCACGATGGAACTCCTGGCGCAGCGTGGCGTAGAGCGAACCGTTGATATCGCGATCGATGAGCGACCCAAAGCTTGGCGGCAAATAGGTGGTCTCCAGGCACAGTGGCGCATCGTCCAGGTAACGCAGGCGGACAAGTTTGACAAGCTTGCTGCCCACGCTAGCGTCAAAGAACTTGGCCACGCTGCCCATTGCTTTGGCAAAGCCCGAGTCCACCGTGCGCGTGGTGGGCTTCATACCCTGGCCTTCGACCTGCTTGGTATAGCTCGAAAACACCAGGTTGTTCTCGTGGAGCGCCGGCGTGTCAGCCACAAAGGCGCCGCGTCCGCGCTCGGTGCGAACCAGGCCCTCGTCAACAAGCACCTTAAGCGCGTGACGCACAGTGCTGCGCGACAGGCCCGATTCGCCCATGAGCTCCATCTCGGACGGCAGCTTGTCTCCGCACGCGTAGATGCCGGCGGCGATGCGGTCACGCAGCGTACCCGCCAGACGCTCGTATTGGGCCAAGTTCTTTTTCGACGAAGTGCTCATGCGAACAACCTGTATCTAACCTGTATGCTTACTGAACCAAGCATGTATCCAACATGACAACAAAACCGCTGATAATGGATTGCCGAAAACTTTACCAGCAAAATATCTAAGACAAATATAGCATACAACTAGTCGACATAACCAAAACATGTATGTAACTTGTATGCCATCAAGAGCATCAAACGAGAAGAAAGGCTGATGCACGATGACTACTCAGGAACAGGTTAAGGATGTCGTCTCCCAGGTTTTGGCTGACAAGGCAGACAAGGGCGGCATCAAGCGCGTTGTGTGGATCGGCGCCGGCGGATCTAACGGTGGTAACTATCCTGCCCAGTACTTTATGGAGCACGAGGCCACGCAGGTCGTGAGCTCCAGCTACACCAGCAACGAGTTTGTGCACGCCACCCCGGCCTACGTCAACGAGAACACCCTGGCCGTCGTCGTGTCCATGCGCGGCACCAAGGAGACCATCGTCGCCGCCCAGGTCGCCAAGGACCACGGCGCCAGCACCATCGCCATCTATGTTGACGAGTCCGGCCTCACCGAGGTCTGCGACTACAAGATCCAGTACGACAGCTTGGCCGTTGACGAGTCTTGCATGGGCCGCACCAACTCCGCCGTCGTGACCATGATCGCCATGGAGCTCACGCAGCAGACCGAGGGCTATGCCGAGTACGAGACCGCTATGGCCGCGTTCGACTTGGTCGACCCCATCTATCGCAAGGCCGTCGAGTACACCCGTCCGCTCGCTGCTAAGTGGGCCGAGCAGAACGCCGACAAGCCCTGCATCAACGTCATGGCCCAGGGGCCGCTCTTTGGTGCCGCCTACGTCTTTAGCATCTGCAACGTGCAGGAGATGCTGCAGATCGACTCCTGCACCATCAACACCTGCGACTTCTTCCACGGCCCCTTCGAGATTCTGGACAAGCGCACCTCGCTGTTCCAGCTCATCAGCGTCGGCCGCAGCCGCTGCAATGACGAGCGCGGCATCCGCTTCGTCAACCAGTACGGTGGCGAGCGCGTCTATCAGCTCGACGCCAAGGAGCTCGGCCTCAACGACATCAAGGACAGCGTGAGCGAGTACTTCAACCACCTGATCTTTGCCCCGATTCTCAACAACGTGTATATGCGCGCGCTCTCTGCCGTCACCCACAAGGACTATATGACGCGCCGTTACATGTGGAAGCTTGATTATTAGTTACGGCGTTTTACCAAACGCCGTAACCGGCCGACGCTGCAAACCCGCCAGAGCGGCAATCTGCCTTTCAGCTTCGGCGGCATGACCAGAAGGTCAATGCCGCCTCACTTCAAGGCACCTTGCTCGCTCTGGCGGGTTTTCGCTGACATTGCCAAAACATCGACGATACCGTGGCTGGCGGGACACTCCCTTTGTCTAGAGATTTCCCGTTTGCCGATTTGTGCCTTGAAAAATGTATATAACGACTATAACGTAGTGTGAAACATATTGGAAACAATACCGAGGAGGCTGCGTTGAAGAAAAGCAATCTGGGCTATGTGCTGGTGCTGATCGCCGCGCTTATGTGGGGCAGCATCGGAATCTTTGTAAACGGCATCTCGGCCATGGGCGTTACGTCCCAGAGTATGGCTGCCTTTCGCTTGTTGGTCGGAGCGCTTATCTTGGCGCCGGTCCTGATGTTTATGGGCTGCCGTTCGGGTGAGGGGTCTACCGTGGCTCAGGGTCCGCTGGCCCTGTTCAAGGCAAGCCCTAAAGAGCTTGTTTCCTGCGCGCTTGTCGGTATCGTCGGTTTGGCCGCCGCCAACACTTGCTATTACGAGTGTATGGGCGAGGTGGGCATGTCCACGGCCTCGGTGCTGCTCTATACCTCGCCGGTGTTTGGCGTCGTGCTCGGCCGCGTGCTTTATCGCGAGGACGTGACCCCCAACAAGCTCGTTGCCATCGCTTTTAACATAGGGGGCTGTGTACTTGCAGTAACTAATGGCGACCTTTCCGGTTTCCATTTTTCGGTTTGGGGCGTCACGTCGGGCGTGATTGCAGGCTTTTGTGGGGCGTCGCTCGCGGTGTTTAGCCGGATAGCAACCAAGACGGTCCACCCGCTGGCTGTCACGTTTTGGGGCCTTGTTTTTGGCGGTGCGGTTATGGCGGCTATCGCGGCTCCGTGGCCGGATGTCGCCGCGGCAATGTCGCCACAGCTGCTGCTGCTGTTCCTTGGCTTTGGACTCATCCCCACAGCCGTGGCTTACATCTTATATATGCAGGGTCTATCCATGGGGCTCGAGACATCGAAAGTTCCCGTCGTAATGTCATTCGAGACAGTCGTCACCGTACTGCTGGGCATTGGTGTCTACGCCGAGCCCGCCGGCGCGATCAAAGTCCTGGGCATTGTGCTGGTGCTCATGTCCATCCTGATTATGAACACCGACTTCTCCAAGCTGCGCAGCAGTGCGTTTGTCGGTCATGTCATTGAGAGCATGACCTTTAAGCCCAACGCATGGTGGACTGAAAAATCTCAGGACATGGATCTGTTTAAGGAGCGCACCGGCATCGCGCTGGAGCCCACCGTGCAGGAAAGCCCCTGGTACTTCGTGCGATAGGAGATTGCGCGCAGGGTCTGACCTGGGGTTATCCAGCCAGCGCCGACCCATCCTGCGCCAACGTTTCAAGTACGTTAAACCCGTAAACGGTCGATTTTCACCCGCGAACGGTCTTTATACTAATTAGCAATATAAGCAACGTATAAGACGTTATAATGACAATAACGAAAAGGAGGAGGCAAGATGAATCAGATCATTCTCGCATCTCATGGCGGCCTGGCCGCAGGCGCCAAAGACACGCTCGAGATGGTTCTCGGCGACGTGTCGAACGTCCACGTCGTGTCGCTTGCTCGTGACGACAAGGAGCCCATCACCAATAAGGTGGACGCCATGATCGCCACGTTCAACGCGGACGACACCGTCTATGTGCTGACCGATATGCTCGGCAGCTCGGTCAACAACAACATGGTCGAGCTTTCCAAGAACGGCACGAAGTTCACGGTTGTCAGCGGTTTCAACATCCCGCTGGCGCTCACGCTCGCTATGAGCCCCGTCCCCGTCAAGGGCGCCGAGCTCGCGGCCCTCATCAACGAGGCCCGCACCGGTCTGACCAACCCCAACGCACCGGTCGAGGCCGCCGCGGCTCCCGCCAAGAAGGCCAAGGCGTCCCGTCACAGCTCCGGCCCCGCCAAGATCGTCCTCGCACGTCTTGACTACCGTCTGCTGCACGGCCAGGTCGTCTTTACCTGGACCACCAAGGTTCAGGCCGAGCGCATCATCGTCGTCGACAACGCTGCCGCCAACGATGACATCAAGAAGGGCGCTCTTAAGCTGGCCAAGCCCCAGGGCGTGCGCCTGAACGTCTTCACCGTCGAGCGTGCCCTCGCCAAGATGGACAAGCTCAACACCCTCGGCGAGCGCGTCATGTTCGTCTTTGGCAACACGGCCGAGATGCTGCAGTTCTGCCAGGGTTACAAGCTCGACGCCATCAACCTGGGCGCCACCGCCAACCACGACGGTGCCGATCAGGTCGGCGGCAAGGACAGCTCCGTCTTCTTCGACGCCACCCAGAAGGCCGACGTCAACCAGCTGCTCGACATGGGCATCAAGCTCTACGTCCAGCAGACCCCCACGTATCAGAGCGTCGACATCGACGCCAAGCTGTAATCAACCAGGCTTTTGCCTGACTGAAAGGAGAAGGGTATGAATACGTTCATCAGTGCGGTGCTCGTCGGCCTCGTCGGCGTGTTCTGCATGTGGGACTCCCGCCTGCTCGGTCGTCTTAACTTCGAGCAGCCCCTCGTTGGCGCTACGCTCGTCGGTCTGCTGCTGGGCGATGTGCCCACCGGCCTTGCCGTCGGTGCCGCCGTCGAGCTCGTGTCCATGGGCCTGGTGCAGGTCGGCGCCGCCGTTCCGCCCGATATGGTCCTGGGCGGCATCGTGGCAGCTGCCTTCGCGTGCCTGACCGATGCTTCCGCCGAGACCGCCATGACGATCGCCATCCCGGTCGCCGTCCTGGGTCAGCTCCTCGGCATCGTGTTCCGTTCCATCATCGCCGCCCTCACCCATGTGGCCGATAGCGCGATTGATAACGGCAAGTTCAAGACCGCCTACCGCATGCACATCTGCGCCGGCTCCGGTCTGTACGCCATCATGTACTTCCTGCCGATCTTCCTGGCCGTCTTTGTCGGTACCGACCTGGTCCAAGCCATCGTCAACATGGTTCCCGAGTGGCTGTCCGTTGGTCTGAACGTCTCGACCAAGATCATGACCGCCTACGGTCTGGCCCTGCTGCTCACCATGATGATCAAGAAGGGTATGACCCCGTTCCTGTTCATCGGTTTCCTGCTCGCCGCCTACCTCAACCTGTCCGTCATCGCGGTCGCTCTGATCGGTGTGTGCCTGGCTATCGTCTTCATGGGCTTCAAGTTCAACGGTTCCCATGCAGCCGCCGGTGTCGATTCCGACTACGATCCGCTCGAAGACGACGAAGACTAAGGAGGAACACACTATGGCAACCGCAATCAAGGACGTGTCCCTGAACAAGAAGGTCAGCCAGTTCTTCTGGCGCTCCTGGGCCATCCAGGCCTCTTGGAACTACGAGCGTCAGATGAACATGGGCTTCCTCTACGGCATGGTCCCCACGCTCGATCGCCTCTATCCGGACGAGTCCGACCCCAAGCAGCTCGCTGCTAAGAAAGAGGCTTACCACCGTCACATGGCGTTCTACAACTGCACCCCGCAGACGAGCGCTTTTGTCCTAGGCCTCGCCGCCTCCATGGAGGAGGAGTACGCCAAGGATCCCGAGAACTTCGATCCCGATTCGATTAACGCGGTCAAGACCTCCCTCATGGGCCCGCTTTCCGGCATCGGTGACTCTTTCTTCCAGGGCACCATCCGCGTTATCGCCTTTGGCCTGGGCGTTCAGCTGGCTCAGCAGGGCTCCATCATGGGTCCGATCCTGGCCATGCTCATCTCCATCGTGCCCTCCGTGCTGATCACGTGGTTCGCTGCCAAGATCGGCTACCAGGGCGGCCACGAGTACCTGAGCAAGCTCCAGGGTGGCGACCTCATGGAGAAGCTCATGTATGTCTGCGGCATCGTGGGTCTTATGTCCGTGGGCGGCATGATCGCTACGCTGATCGGCGCCACCACCCCGCTGCAGTTCGCTGACGGCACCGTCGTTATCCAGGACATCCTGGACGGCATGATGCCCCAGATGATCTCCCTTGGCCTCACCGGCCTTATGTACTGGCTCATCAAGAAGAACGTCAACACCGGTTGGCTTCTCGTGATCGCCATCGTGGGCGGCATCGCCCTCTCCGCGGCCGGCATCCTGGCCTAGTCGCGACCCAGCGCTTCCCCCGGGGGCCTGCCTGGCATCCCATACCCCAGGCAGGCTTCCATCCCTAACATGTGACAAAGGGATAGTCCCTTTGTCACATCCTCAACGGGCCGGCGACTCGGTCCTAACTACGGTAACCCTGCGAGCGTCCGGCAATGTGACGCCGCAACAAATCGAAAGGAATGTGTCAGATGTACGAGATCGACCTTAACCTCCCTAAGCAGATCGTCGCTGACGTCCTGTCCAACCACGAGATCCACAGCGTCGCTTTCGTCGGCTGCGGTGCTTCCATGTCCGACCTTTACCCCGCCAAGTACTTCCTGGCCAACAACACGGACAAGCTGAACGTTCAGATCTTCACCGCTAACGAGTTCAACTACGACACGCCTTCCTGGGTCAACGAGCACACCTTCGTGATCACCTGCTCCCTGGGTGGTTCCACGCCCGAGACCGTCGAGGCCAACAAGACCGCCAAGAAGCACAACTGCCCGGTCGTCTCCCTCACCAACAAGGCTGGCTCCGCTCTGACCGTCGACGCCGACCACGTCATCGTTCACGGCTTCCACGCTAACTACGCTGCCAAGTGCGAGAAGCCCGGCTACGCCATCGCTCTTGCTGTCGAGATCCTTCAGCAGACCGAGGGTTATGACCACTACGAGGACATGATCACCGGCCTCACCAACGTCTTCGAGCTCTGCGAGAACGCCGCTCAGTCCGCCAAGGGCCTCGCCAAGCAGTTCGCCCAGGACTTCAAGGACGACGAGATGATCTACTTCATGGCCTCCGGTGCCTCCGAGAAGATGGCTTATTCTCACGCCGCCTTCCTGTTCACCGAGATGCAGTGGATCGACGCCGCCGCCTACAACACCGGCGAGTACTTCCACGGCCCGTTCGAGGTTTCCACCGAGGGTAAGCCCTACGTCTTCTTCATGTCCGATGGTGCCACCCGTCCGATGGACGCCCGCGCCCTCACCTTCCTTAAGCGCATGGGCGCCAAGGTCGCTCTGATCGACTCCAAGGACTACGGCCTGGCCGACGCCGTGCCCGCGAGCGTCGTCACCTACTTCAACCCGCTGCTGCACCTCGCCGTTATGCGCGAGTACGGCAACCAGATCGCCGAGGCCCGTCAGCACCCGCTGACCATGCGTCGCTACATGTGGAAGCTTTCCTACTAATCACAAGTAAGTAGACCTTACGGGTTGATTGAGAGGGGATGGGGTTTGCGCCCCGTCCCCTTTTTTGCTCTGGGGAGGGCGCGCCCGTCGCGCCGCAAAACCCCAGATAAAACCTACCAAAATAAACCTGTCCCTTTTTGGCAGGTGGGAGGAGATGCGTATGATCAAGGCAGTGCTGTTTGATATGGACGGCGTGCTGGTCGATACCGAGTGGTTCTATAACCGTCGCCGCGTGGCGTTTATGGAGGAGAAGGGGTTCCACTTTGACGAGATCCCCGATCTTTCGGGGTCTAACGAGCCTGCCATTTGGGAGGCGCTGGTGCCCGACGATATTGAGCTGCGCGAGCGTCTGCGCGTGGAGTACAAGCAGGTCTACAGCCCGGACCACCCCGTTCCGTATGCCGAGCTGCTCAACGAGCAGACGGAGCCGGTGATGCGCGAGCTGCACGAGCGCGGCGTGAAGTGTGCCATCGCGAGCTCGTCGTATCGTGAGTTGATTGACGAGCTGGTGGAGATCGCCGGTATCGCCGATGTGCTGGATTACACCATCAGCGGTCACGAGTGCAGTGCGTTTAAGCCCGACCCCGAGATCTACCTGCGTGCCATGGAGGCGCTGGGTATGGAGCCTGCCGAGTGCCTGGTTATCGAGGACTCGCCTTTGGGTATCGAGGCCGGCAAGCGCTCCGGCGCCCGCGTCCTGGCGCTGCGCCCGCACGAGGGCGTCAACCTGGATCAGTCCGCCGCTGATGCCATCATCGATAGCCTCGCCGACATTCTGACCGCTTTATAGCGTCAATTCGCTACGAGAAGTATCGTTTCACGCGTCTTTTGCGGCAGATCGGCTCATTTTGGCTTCGATTTGATCCGTTTGGCTCCGACTCGGACTAAGTGAGTAGACTTTTCGGCTCAGGCAGAGCACAAAGCGAATCTGCCTTAGTAAAACTGCAGGTCACAGAGGTGGCTGTTTTGGGTGTGCTCGACAGGTCGCGAATAGTCTACTCACTTAGATTTTGGGCTCTTTGGTTGGGGAGATGCTGGCTCGTTTTGGTTGTCGAGAGAGGGTGAATTGAGGCGCCCTCTGTCGCTCCATGTTACAATCGCCGACATGCCCCACAACTACATCTGCCTTCGAAGGGAGCCTACGTGGCGAACGCCATCGACCAGCTCACGGACCGCGTGCTCGTGCTCGGCCGCCTCACCATCGTCCGCCGCGCCATCACCGCCGTGGCGGTCACAATTTCCGCCGTTCTCCAGACATTCCTGATCCAGGCGTTCATTCAACCCGCCGACCTGCTTCCGAGCGGCCTCACCGGCGTCGCGGTCCTGCTCGATCGTGTTACCTCGCTGGGCGGCGTTCACATCGACATCTCGCTCGGCATGCTCGCGCTCAACATCCCCGTGGCGCTCCTGTGCTGGAGCGGCATTAGCAAGCGCTTCGTCATCTTCTCGATGATGCAGGTCATGCTCTCGTCGCTGTTCCTCAACGTCTTTCACTTCGCGCCGTTTTTGGGCGACAAGATCATGCTCATCATTTTTGGTGGCGTGGTCTCGGGTCTGGGCGCTGCCATCGCGCTTAAGTCCGGCGCATCCACCGGCGGCACCGACTTTATCGCGCTGTGGGTTTCCAACCACACGGGCAAGACCATCTGGGGCGTTATCTTTGGTTTCAACTGCTTTATCCTGGCGATCTTTGGCTTTATGTTTGGCTGGGACAACGCGGCGTACTCCATCGTGTTCCAGTTTATTTCGACCAAGACCATCGACAGCTTCTATCGTCGCTACGATCGCGTGACGCTGCAGATCACGACGCGCAAGGCCGACGAGGTCATGACCGCCTATGTTGACCATTTTCAGCATGGCATTAGCTGTGCCGAGGTCATTGGCGGATACAGCCGCGAGAAGATGTACCTGCTGCATGCCGTTGTCTCGACCTACGAGAGCCAGGACATTATCAAGCTGGTGTGCGACATTGATCCCGGCGCCGTGATCAATGTGTTCCATACGCTCAACTTTGTGGGCGGCTGGTGGGGCGGTCATGTCGACGAGCCCATGCCCACGGCCGTGCCCGATCCCGACAAGCCCGCGCGCATGGCCAGCAGGCAGGCGCGCCTCATCGATCAGGACAGCCTGCAACAGGACGACGGCAGGTAAGGATTTGCTGTATGCGGTGTATCGTTTTATCATTATGAGGTAACATGAAACTAGACGTTATATACGTATTAGTTATTTCAATATTTCGATAAGAGTGATTAGATATGCCTGCACCCAAAAATGCACCGCTTTACCAGCAGATTTACGACGAGATCAAGGATGCGATCGAGAAAGGTGTTTATGCACCCAAGGAGCGTATTCCGTCCGAGCTCGAGCTAGCCGAGCAGTACGAGGTGAGCCGAATTACGGTGCGTCGCGCCGTCGAGGAGCTGTGCTCCGATGGCTACCTGGTTAAGCAGCAGGGCCGTGGCACCTTTGTTTCCACGCCGCACATCAATCGCCAATTTCACGCCTCGACGCTGCAGACGTTTACCGCGCTGTGTGCCGGCAACGGCATGAAGGCCGGTGCGCACGTAATCGATCGCCAGATTGTGCCGGCGCGCCAAAACGAGATGGAGTTCTTTGGCCTGCAGAAGGATGCGCTGCTGCTGCACATCAAGCGCGTGCGTACTGCCGACGGCGAGCCCATCTTTGAAGAGAACATCTTTGTGCCGTTTGACGCCTACCGTGAGCTGTTGACGGCCGATCTTGAGGACAAGTCGATTTTTGCCGAGGTCGAGCGTGTTGGCGGAACGCCGATTGTCTCGGTTGGTTACCGTACGGTCGAAGCCGTTCGCGCCAACGCCGAGCAGGCGGCTGAGCTGGGCATTGCTCCGCACGATCCGCTGCTCAACCTGCGCGCCGGCTTTATCGGACCCAATGGCGAGCCGGTCCTGATGGGTAAGCAGTACTACGTGGGATCGCGCTACGTTATGGTCATGTAGCTCTAGTTGCGCGGTTTTCCAAACCGCGCAACGGGCCGACGCTGCGCCCTTGGTTCCGCCGTTCTAGCGAACGGCGGACCGGTCGACGCTGCAAACGCCCCTAAGCGGCAATCTGACGTTCAATCGTCGGTCGCGTACCGAAGTACGCTTCCCTCCTCTTTCACGTCACCTTGCTCGCTTAGGGGCGTTTTCGCTGACTTATGCTCAACCTGAGACGTTTCCACGCCTGTCAAGAGCTTAGCCGTTGGGGACGTTCTTAAACGACTAGTCATTCAAGAACGTCCCCAATGACTACCCGCAGAATGAGCGTGGCTGACAGCCGTACGGCAGCGGTCCGCGTGGCGGCGTATAATCGGCGGCAGATGACTTGGACGTTAGGAAACCATGACCGATAGCATGCAGCAGATGGCGCTCGACACGCTCGGCGCCTATTTTGGCTACACCTCGTTTCGCCCGGGGCAGGACCGCATGGTCGATGCGATCCTTGCCGGCCGCGACGCGCTGGGCGTTATGCCCACGGGCGCCGGCAAGTCCATTTGCTACCAGGTGCCTGCGCTCATGCTGCCCGGCATCACCTTTGTGGTGAGTCCGCTGCTGTCGCTTATGGAGGACCAGACCCGCGCACTGCTTGCGGCGGGCGCGCGCCCCAGCTATCTCAACTCCAGCCTTACGCCGGCTCAGCAAAATACCGTGCGCAAGCGGGCGCGCGAGGGTCGCTACCAGCTTATGTATGTGGCACCTGAGCGCCTGCTCGAGCCGCGTTTTCTGGCCTTTGCGCAGGAAGCTGCGGCCGAAGGCGGCATCGGCGTTCCGCTCGTGGCCATTGACGAGGCCCACTGCGTGAGCCAATGGGGTCAGGATTTCCGCCCCGCCTACCTGCAGATTCGCGAGTTTATCGATTCCCTGCCGCAGCGCCCCATCGTGGCGGCCTTTACCGCTACAGCGACTGAGCGCGTGCGTGCGGACATTCAGCAGATGCTCGGCCTGCAAAACCCGGCGACGGTGGTGACGGGCTTCGATCGCAAGAACCTCTACTTTGGCTGCGAGGAGATGGGCGACAAGGCTAAGACCGCGTGGGTGCGCGACTATGTGATCGCGCATTCGAGCGAGAGCGGCATCGTGTATTGCTCGACTCGCAAGACGGTTGATGCGCTGGCAGGAGAGCTTGCTGAGGCGTTGGGTCCCAGCGGCATTCGCGTTGGCCGCTACCATGCCGGCATGGGTAATGACGCCCGCCGCCAAAGCCAGCGCGCCTTTATCGACGACGATATTCAGGTGATGGTTGCCACCAACGCCTTTGGCATGGGCATCGACAAGCCCAACGTGCGCTACGTCATCCATAACAACGTGCCCGAGAGCATCGAGGCCTACTACCAGGAGGCGGGCCGCGCCGGCCGCGATGGCGATCCGGCCAGCTGCCACCTGCTGTGGAACGGCAACGATTTTCGCATGCGCCGCTTTTTGATCGACCGCGGCGATGCGGCCGACGAGACGCTCGACGACGAGCAGCGCGCGTGGGCGCTCCAGAACCGATATCGCCTGCTCAGTCAGATGGAAGGCTATTGCAACACCACCGGCTGCCTACGCGAATACATGCTGCGCTACTTTGGCGACGAGGCCGCGGCCGAGCATACGGCCGTGGGCGGCGCCGCCGCGGATGAGGCCGAGGGCTGTGGCAACTGCAGCAACTGCCTCACGCAGTTCGAGGTCGAGGACGTCACCGGTATGGCTCGCGCCGCCGTGCGCTATGTGGCCACGCGCCCCATGCGCTTTGGCAAGTCGCTCATCGCCGATGTGCTTCACGGCGGCAACACCGAGCGCATTCGCCAGATGCATCTGGACGAGGACCGCGGCTATGGTGGGCTGTCGAGCGAATCGGTCGGCCGCATCAAGGACATCATCGGCCAGCTGTGCGGCCGCGGTTATTTGGCCACCTCGCAGGGGCAGTACCCGGTCGTGGGCCTGGGTCCGCGTGCCGGCGAGGTCGAGGACGAGGCGTTTGCCTTTACCGTTAAGCGTCGCGCGTCCAAGCGCAAGGCCTCGGCCCGTGCTCGCCGTGCGGTGGATCTGCTGCGCGAGGAGGCCGAGCTGGATCAGCGCCCGCGCGTGGGCGACGATGCCGAGCTGTTCGAGCGCCTGCGTACCCTGCGCAAGGAGATCTCGACCGAGCTCGAGATGGCGCCGTACATGGTCTTTTCCGACAAGGCCCTGCGCGGCCTGTGCCGCCTGCGCCCGCAAACGCGCGACGAGCTGATTCAGGTCAACGGCATCGGCGAGAAAAAGGCCGATGCCTTTGGCGAGCAGTTTATGGCGGCGATTGAAGAGTTTGAGTCCGAGCATGCGCGGGATGGAGCGTAACGATGGCAACCGACGATAAAACCGACCGCGCTGGCGTATCCGCCGTACCGCTGTACCAGCAGGTCATGGACGACCTGAAGGGCGAGATCGCGCGCGGCGTGTATGCGGCCGGCTCGCGCATTCCTTCCGAGATGGAGCTCGCGAAGTCTTACGGCGTGGGACGCATCACCGTGCGTCGCGCCATCGAGGAGCTGTCGCGCGCGGGATATCTCAACCGACAGCAGGGGAGGGGCACCTTTGTGTGCGCTCCCAAGCTCAAGCGCAAGATTGTCCAGAAAGGTGACGTCCAGAGCTTTACTGAGGGTTGTGCCGCCAACGACATGGTGGCCGGAGCGCGTCTGGTGTCGCGTACGGTGGTCGCGGCGACGCGCGAGGATGCGGCGTTCTTTGGCGTGGAGCCCGGCTGCGAGCTCATCGTGGTCGAGCGCGTGCGCACGGCGGATGGCGTGCCCGTCATGCTCGAGAACAACGCCTTTGTGCTGGCCGACCATCCCTACCTGCAGACGCTTGCCGATAAGGACCTCACCGATAACTCGATCTTTGCGCTCGTTGCCGAGCATTCGGGCCGCGCGCCGCTCAAGTCCGACCCCTGTACCGTGGAGATTGCGCTTGCCGATGCTCAGGCGGCCCCGCTGTTGGAGGTGCCGGCCGGCGAGCCACTCTTCTATATGGAGGCGTACTTTACCGATGAGGACGAGCGGCCCCTGCTGCTCGGGCGCCAAAAGATCGTGGGCTCGCGCTACGTGTTCGACATCTAACGTCCATAGATAGAACAACATAGAACAAATTTGCTGAAATGACTTCACCTGCGACAGCTCGCATGCTATAAATAGAACAACATAGAACGACTGCAGGTACGAGCTGCCGTCGTCCAAAGCCGCCACACAAGGAGGAGCGTCACCGTGAACGCACACGATCTGATTCAGGAAATTATCGAGCGCAAGGGTAAGATCGAGAACGTCTTTTGGATCGCCTGCGGCGGTTCGATGATCGACCTGATGCCGGCTAACGAGCTGCTCAAGCGCGAGGCCACTACGTTTGCCTCGACGGTCTACACCGCGCGCGAGTTTTGCCTGATGGCCCCCAAGAGCCTGGGGCCGAAGTCGCTCGTCGTCGCCTGCAGCCACAGTGGCAACACGCAGGAGGTCATCGACGGTTGCGAGATGGCGTTGACTGCCGGCGCCGAGGTCGTCGTCCTCACCGACTGCGAGGGCTCCAAGATCGACAACGGCAAGTGGACCACCTGGGTCTACCCCTGGGGCGAGGGTGTGTCGCAGGCCGAGGTGCCGCAGGGCATCGGCGCTCTGATCGCCGCCGAGCTGCTCGACCAGCAGGAAGGCTACGAGGCGCTCGCCGACATGTACGAAGGCCTCAAGCAGATGGATGCGCTGCTGCCCGCCGCCCGCGAGAAGGTCAACGCCGAGCTGGGCGCCCGCTTTGCCGAGCTCTGCCAGCAGCACAAGTTCTTCTATATCCTGGGGTCCGGCCCCAACTTTAGTCAGACCTACGCCATGGCCATCTGCTCGCTCATGGAGATGCAGTGGCAGCACTGCTGCTATATCCACTCCGGCGAGTACTTCCACGGCCCCTTCGAGGCTACCGAGCCCGGCGTGTTCTACTTTGTGCAGCTCGGATCGGGTGAGTGCCGCCCCATGGAGGAGCGTGCACTCGCGTTCCTCAACACGCACACCGATACGATTATGGTGCTCGATGCGCTCGAGTACGGCGTGGGCGAGGTACCTGCCAGCGTGCGTTCGTTCTTGGAGCCGATCTTCTTTTACGCGATGAGCTGCGAGCTGCGCGCCGCCCGCGGCAAGGTGTTCGACCACAGCCCCGAGATCCGTCGCTACATGGGCATCGAGCAGTACTAAGTAACGGGAAAACCATTCACCTTCGATTCGCAAGGGCGCTGCGTGAGTCAAAAAAGTGGGCCGCGCCGGGGATTTCCGGCGCGGCCCGCTTAGTATCGCGCTTAGATTCGCAAGGTTGCGGTAGCCAGCGGCCTACTTTGCGTCGTACGCCTCGGCGTCCCACCAGTCGAGCTGGGCGATGTTGTCGCGGATGTGCTGGCAGCTCTTGTGGAAGCCCTCGAGCTCGTGCTCGGAAAGGTCGAGCGTGTAGACCTCCTCGACGCCCTCGGCGCCGATCACGCACGGCAGGGAGGTAAAGATGCCCTCTTCGCCATACTGGCCAGTCATGAGCGTAGAGGCCGAAAGCACGGCGTGCTCGTTGTGCAGCACGGCGGCGCAGACACGCGCAGCGGAGTTGGCGACGGCGTACTCGGTGCACTGCTTGCCCTGGTAGGTCACATAGCCGCCCTTGCGCGCGAGCTCCTCGACCTCCATGTGGTCAAAGGCGTACTTGTCGGGGTTTTCGGCCTGAAGCTCGTTGAGGCTCTTGCCGGCGATGGTTGCGGCCTTAAAGGCGGCCAGCTGGCTAAAGCCATGCTCGCCGATCATGTAGGCGTCGATGGACTTGGGGCTCACACCGACCTTCTTGGAGATCTCGGTGCGCAGGCGGGCGGAGTCCAGACCGCAGCCCGAGCCGATGATCTTCTTGGGATCGTAGCCGGTCAGGTGCCACAGCTCGGTGCACACGACGTCGCAGGGGTTGGAGATGCTCACGAAGATGCCGTCAAAGCCGGCGTCGACGATGCGCTTGGCAAAGGTGCGGGCGGCGTCGGTGGTAAAGAACAGCTCACCGTCGCGGTTGCCGGCGGCCAGCGCGACCTTGCCGGCAGCGTTGACGATGACGTCGCAGCAGGCCAGCTCCTCGTAGTGGTCGTAGCAGTTGACGATCTTGGTGTTGTACGGGACAAACGAAAGGGAGTCGCGCAGGTCCTGGACCTCGGATGTCACCTTGGTCTCGTTGATATCGCACAGGTACAGCTCATCGGCAATGCCCTGCATGAGCAGGCTGTTGGCGACATGTGCTCCTACGTGGCCCTGGCCGACCACACCGATCTTACGCGTCTGGTACATATATGTATCCTTTCGGCCGAGTTTCTCGCATCGAACCATTGTAGCGTCCTGCTGTCACTTTGCTAAGCTAAAGCGAAGTAGATTTTTGGGACATGCTTTAATCTCTACTTTTGGAGTGATTTGGGCCGCTGGCGACATCGCCGGGCGATGTGCTCGCGCGGATGGGGCCGCTCGTTGTACCATAGCTGCAACTGACTCGTAAGGAGCATCCATGCCCATTCGCATCCCCGACGCCCTCCCTGCCGCCGCGCAGCTCGAGAGCGAGAACATCTTTGTCATGACCGAGTACCGCGCGCTGCACCAGGACATCCGTCCGCTGCGTGTGCTCATCCTCAACCTCATGCCCACCAAGATCGCCACCGAGACGCAGATTATGCGCAAACTCTCCAACACGCCGTTGCAGGTGGAGGTGGACCTGCTGCGCACCAAGACGCACGAGGCCACGCACGTGAGCGCCGGCCACCTGGAGACGTTCTACCGCACGTTCGACGACATCCGCGACATCCACTACGACGGCCTGATCATCACGGGCGCGCCGGTGGAGCAGATGCCGTTCGAGGAGGTCGACTACTGGCCCGAGCTCTGCCAGATCATGGATTGGTCCACCACGCACGTGCACTCCACGCTGCACATTTGTTGGGGCGCGCAGGCGGGGCTCTACCATCATTACGGTATCCAGAAGTACGACCTGCCGGCAAAGGCGAGCGGCGTATTTGAGCATTATCTGGTGAAACCGCAAAGCCCGCTGGTCCGCGGCTTTGACGACCGCTTCTATGCCGTGCATTCGCGCAACACCGATGTGCGCCGCGAGGACGTGGAGGCCGAGCCGCAGCTTGAAGTCGTGGCCGTGTCCGACGAGGTAGGCCTGTATATCGTCAAGTCGACCGACAGCCGCCGCTTTTTTGTCTTTGGCCATCCCGAGTACGATACCGACACGCTGCGCCTGGAGTACGAGCGCGACGTGAAGCGCGGGCTCAACCCTCAGGTGCCGGCGCATTACTTCCCGGGCGACGATCCCACCGCCGAGCCGCGCAACGTCTGGCGCAGCCAGGCTCAGCTGCTCTACACCAACTGGCTCAACTACTACGTCTACCAGACCACGCCCTACGACCTGGCCCGCGCCGGCGAGGAGCACTAGGCCGCTGTCGTGGCTGTGGCTGCGGCGGTTATCGTGGCCGCTACGCGACGAGCGTGGATAATCGGACGCATGTTGAATGAGCGTGGATAATCTCCCACTTTTGGTCGAGGAACAGGCCCAAAGTGGGAGATTTTCCACGCTCGATTTTTCTGCGGCTGTCGTAGGCGGCAGCACCACGCGTCGAGTGTTTACGGACAGCATCGCAAACTAGGTAGTTTCGAGCCACAGCATATTTTCTTTTAAGGAAATCGACGGCTTTTGAGGCATAAAGATGTGGAGACAGGGACCTCTCGACAACCGTTCTACCTGCAGATATAAGCCATTAACCTAAAACGTCCAAAACCGTCAAGCATTTGGTCAGCTGCTGGACAGCATTTGGTCAGACTTCGCATGAAACCGTCTGGTACGTTGGCGCCGTTCCAAGAGTTGGGAGGCGACATGGCAAACGCGACGGCGAATCAAAGACTCACAGGCCACATTAAAGCGTGCGAGCAGCAGATGAGCTGCGTGTACGCGCGTACGACGGCGGAGGCAAAGCAGATTGAGCGGCGGGTGGCGGCGGGAAGTCTCAAGGTGGTCATGCCGGGGTTGTATGCGCGTCCGGAATACTGGTCCGAGCTCAAGTTTCGGCAGCGTTATCTGCATCGGGTGCGGGCGCTTGCGCAAAAGCACCCCGACTGGACGTTTTGCTCCTATACGGCGGCCGTTGTCTATGGCCTTTCGGTTTCGCATGCCAATTTGACGCACATCCATATCGCCGTGGCACCGGCACAATCAACGACGCCGGGCTCTCAGGTCGTTCGCCATCGTTATGTTCGTCAAACACGGGCCACCCAGATGGACATTGCCGTGACCGATATCGATCAAACGATTACGGATTGCCTGGTCGATGCATCGTTTGTCGAGGGACTGATCATTGCGGACTCGGCGCTTCATGAGCAGCTGTTGTCGAAGGAGCATCTCGTTGAGGCAGTCAACAAGCTTGGCTTAAATCGTCGCGGTGTTGTGACGGCGCGCAGGGTTGCACGGTATGCCGATGGCCTGTCGGAAAGCGGTGGCGAGTCCAAGGCGCGCGCCCTGATGATCGAGCGCGGCTGGCAGACGCCGGAGCTGCAAATTGAGCTGTTCGACCCGGTTGAGCCGGGACGGCCGTATCGCGTTGACTATTTGTGGCGCGTGGGTGACCGGTTGATTATTGGGGAGTTCGACGGATTCGTTAAAAGCGAGAAGGCGGCGGAGGAGGGCAAGCTTGCAAAGGCGCAATTTGATGAGCGCCAGCGCGAGTCGAGGCTTTCGCTGCTCGATAACTGTAAGATTGTGCGCTTGTGCTGGGATGATCTAAGGGACCCGACAAAGCTCGATCGCAAGCTCAAGGTTGCCGGCGTGCCGCGTGCATGCTGAGGCGGTGGCAGGGCGTTAGGCTGCACGAGCGTGGAAATCCGGACGGATGAGCGTGGGAATTTAGACGCGATTTGGTTGAGCGTGGATTTTCGGACACACGAGCGTGGATTATCGGACGTTTGAATAATGAGCGTGGATAATCTCCCGTTTTTTGCCCCCGAACAGGCCCAAAGTGGGAAATTTTCCACGCTCATTTTTGTGGGGTGCAGCGTGCCAGCCGTTAGGCGCTGATGATGTTGGGCAGCGGCAGGTCGTGGGCATCGGTGGGAACGTGGTCGACACGCTGCTCGTCAAAGGCGATGCCGATGATTTGGCATGCGGGCGAGAGCATGGGCAGGTAGCGGTCATAGCAGCCGCCGCCGTAGCCTAGGCGCGTGCCGGTGCGGTCGAATGCTACGAGCGGCACGACGATCATGTCGAGAGCTTCGGCAGGCACGATAGGGAAGCGGCTGCTGTCGATGTCCGTGGCCGCAAAGGCCCGCGTGGGGTGGGCGATAAACGTAGCCGCGTCCGCGTCGCCGGCAGCAACTGCCCGCATACACATGCGCTGGCCACAAGCTGCGGCGTCTGTTGCCGAGAGCATGCACGGATAGGCCACGCGCCAGCCACGTTTGGAGGCAGCTGCGGCAAACGCGGCTGAGTCGACTTCGGAACCCATCGCGGCATAGACGGCAACGGTGTGCGGCGCCGCGGCATCCAAGCGGCCCAGCAGCTCAACCAGCCGCGCACAGATATCAGCAGACTTCGCCGCCCGCAAGTCCAAATCAAGAGCATCGCGCCGAGCAATCACCGCCCGCCGCAACTCAGCCTTGTCCATCCCGGCTTCCTCTCCCAAACCTACCAAAAAGGGACAGGTTTATTTTGGCAGGTTTTATCTGGGCAAATGTCGAAACCACCACAAAGGTGCCTGTCCCCTTTGTGGTGGTTTTGGCCCATGCGTTAACGCTATAACGCCGCGGCGATTGCTTCGGTCACAAACTTATTGAGTGACTCGCCCTTCTTTGCCGCCGCCAGTGCTGCCTGCTTGTGAAGCTCGGAGCCTGTTCTCACATTGAACGAGCCCTTAAAAGCCCGCTCTGGTTCCTTGCCCTTTTCGGCACAAAACTCAAGGTAATCGTCGACGGCGTCGTGGAAGCATTGCTCCACTTCTTCAGCCTTGGAGCCTTCAAATACAATTGCGTCCCTAATGCCGGCGACCATACCTGTTAGTACATGCTGCTCGGCATCGAACTCGACTGGGGCGAAATAGCCCTTGTATGCCAAAACGTTACTCATGACTGCCTCCGACATCCTGCAGAAATCGAACGATGTTTCGAATTGTCCCCGCTGTCAATTCGTCAGATGGATGAGGCGCGTGCATCACGAACATCCTGCCATCTGAGGGCCTGTAGAAGCGAATGCGCGATCCGGATGTCTTGCCTTTGCTGTCCATTTCAAAGCCATATGAGGCCATGACTTTTAAAAAATCGGCATACCGATACGTCGAAGGGCAGCTAAACAGTTGGGCGATGAGTTTATCGGCTCGAGTCATCCCGCCTCACATTCTGCAACTATATTCTAGTTGCAATTTTGATCCGATGCAATCACCCATACTATAGAACATGTGTACGTATAGAACAAGTGTTCGAACCACTACAAAGGGGCCTGTCCCCTTTGTAGTGGTTTTGCTTGCTGTGGTTAGCCCATCAGGTCGACGACGTTAAAGTCGGCGTTGCTCTTGGCGATGACTTCGCGGCCGCCAAAGACGCAGGTGGGCGACTCGGCTGCGATGCGCGTCACGTCGGCGCCGAGCGAGCGCAGCTCATCCTCCGGCATTGTGTCCCATTCCGGCAGCTCCAAAACGGCGTGCGGGGTACCGGGATCGCCGAGTTCCATATACGATACCGAGAGGATCTGTCCGTCCCACGGTATGCCGATCTCGGTCTCCACAGCGGTGGGGTCGTTCAGCCGGACACAGTAGAGATCCTCTTCGATGCGCTGTCCGACGACGATCCCGGCGGTCGTTTCAATGCGCTGGATGTCTCCGGCGAGGCCGCGGTCATAGCCGTAACGCG
>URUI01000024.1 GCA_900551015.1 uncultured Collinsella sp. | reverse complement strand
CTTCTTCACCTGGATGGTATTCATCCCGATGATCTTCAATGGCGGTATGGTTGCACTGGGCGGTTGCCAAGCCGCAGCCGCGCCGCGCGTTTGTGGCCGTGGGCTCCAACCTGGGGCATCGCTGTGACAACATCCGCGCCGCACGCGACATGATCGCCGAGATTCCACTCACCTGCGTGTCCAACTCCTCCAAGATCTACGAGAGCGAGCCGGCCTACGAGACGCGCCAGGACGCGTTTGCCAACGCCGTCATCGAGATTAAGACCGAGCTGGCGCCGTTGGTGCTGCTCGACGAGCTCATGAAGATCGAGGCCGAGCTGGGTCGCGACCGCTCCAAAAAGGCCAAGGCCAACGGTCCGCGCACCATCGACTTGGACCTGCTGTGGATGGACGGCGAGACCCACGGCGGCAAGAAGCTGCGCCTGCCGCATCCGCTGATCGGCGAGCGCGACTTTGTGCTGGTGCCGCTCGAGGACCTGATGCACGACCCGGCGCGGTTCTTCCGCTACAACGGTGTCGAGGTCAAGGAACCCGAGGATCGCGTGGGCCATATCGTGGGCGAATTGGGGCGTATGTAGATGATCGAGATGAATGCTGTTGTCGCCGGTACCGAGCTCGACGCGGCGCGTGACGCGGGCCGCGAGGGCGTGTCCGCGGGCTGGTGCGCATGGAACGCGGGCGATGCTTCGCTGACGTTTTCGCTGGTCGTGCGTCCGGATGTGAATATGCACGCCTTCCACGGCCTGCCGTTTGTGGCCGCGATGGGCATGATGGACGCGCTCGTGGGCACGGCTTCGACGCTGGGGTTGGGCCTTGCCGGTAAGGTAGGTATCCAGTGGCCGAGCGATATCGTGTGCGGTGCGCCTGCGTTTGAGACGTCGTTCGCGCGCGTCGCCGTCAACGGCGGTGCCGGTGCCGCGGGCATGTTTGCCGCAGTGACGGTTGATATTGAGCGTGCGGCGCTGGGTGAGCTTGGCGTGGATATGGCCGACGAGGTGCTGGTCGAGGCATTGGCCACCGCCGTGCTGACCCGCGTGGACACCTGGGCGGTTGCCGCCAACACACCACAGGGCGCTGCCGGCCCGCTGGCTCCGGTGCTGGGTGAGTACTTCGATATGGTGCCGCTGCTGGGTCGTCAGGTTGCGGCGGTGTCGCCCAACGGTTTGCCGCTTGCGGTCGGTGTGTTTGCGGGCCTGGACATCTGGGGTCGCGCGACCATCAAGACCGATGCCGGCGAGCAGGAGTTTCCGCCCGAGGCCGTACGGATTCGCGGACTGTAACGCGAGGCGCCCGCGCTCAAAGATAACGATGACAACGAAGCCCTCTTCGGCCTGTGCCGGGGAGGGTTTCGCCTATCTGGGGAATGGGTTGCCAGCGCCCTATTCCTCAAAACTGAAAAATTTTCGTTTTTGAGGAATAGGAAACATGCACGATATCGCTGCGCTGGGCGTATTCGAGGAGTCTCTATTCCTCAAAATTGAAACAATTTCGTTTTTGAGGAATAGGATTGGCGGCTGGTTGCTGCGACCTGGCGTTTACTCTATCCCAGCTTCTGCATGCGGCGGTAGATTTCGCAGATGCCTTTGATAGTGAGCTGCCCGTCGACCACGTCGAAGGCGTCGGTCGAATCGGCGACGATGCTGGCGAGACCGCCTGTGGCGATAACGGTGGCGTCCTCGCGCCCCAGCTCGCGCTTCATGCGGGCGACCAGGCCCTCGGCCATGGCTGCGGCGCCCGTTACGGCGCCGACTTTGATGCACTCCTCGGTATCGCGGCCGATGACGTGCTCGGGTGCCTCAAGCGGAACGCTGGCGAGCTTGGCGGCTCGGGCGGCGAGCGCGTCCATCGAAATGCGGATGCCCGGCGCAATCGCTCCGCCAATGTAATAGCCGTCCTCGTCGATGACGTCGATATTGGTTGCGGTGCCAAAGTCCACCACGATCGCCGGGGCGCCGTAGAAGGTCTCGGCAGCGACGGCGTTGGCGATGCGGTCGGCACCAACGGCCTGGGGACGCGCCGCCCGCAGCTTGGTCACCGCGGCCGTCTGTGGCCCAATGACGATGGCGTCTGCCGCGATGCGGTCGGCCACGGCGTGCCACTCGCGCGAGAGCTGCGGCACCACGCCGGCAAAGGCAATCGCATCGACCGCGTTGAGCGAGAGGTCGTACATCTTAAAGAAGCCCATCAGGCGCACGTGGATCTCGTCGGCGGTATAGGAGCGGTCGGTGGGCATGCGCCATGACTGCACCAGCTCGTCTCCGTCAAACAGGCCCATGGCCGTCTGCGTGTTTCCCATATCGATAGCGAGCAGCATGTCTACTCCAGGTGTCGGCGTAAAAGGACGCGCACCATTGTATACGCGTCGCCGACGGCGCTCGACTGCGATTCGTTGACGGTGATATGGGCTGAGGAGTTTAAATATGAAGGAATTATGCTCTACGAGATTTTCCTTGCCGTTTACCGAACTCCCGCGTAAGATTCTTTCTTGCGCACATGAGGCGCCCAGACATTGCGGGGTGGAGCAGTCTGGTAGCTCGCCGGGCTCATAACCCGGAGGTCGTAGGTTCAAATCCTGCCCCCGCGACCAAGAAATTGCAGCTCGTCGGCCTAGCCGGCGAGCTTTTTTGTTATTCCGGGACCGTATTTTCGGTCCAATTCTCGGCCTCTCAAACAAAATCTCGATCTGTAACATCTAGACCCGATTTGGGCGGCTAGGTGTTACAGATTGAGATGTTGAGTCCCCGCCTGGACGGTTTGTCTAAATCTGTAACATGAGGGACGGATTTTGCCGAGTTGTTGTTACAGATTGAGATTTTCTTGCAGGCGGGTCCCGTTTGTCTTGATTTGTAACATCTGGGGCCCATTTTGCCGAGTAACCGTTACAGATCTAGATCTTTCGGCAGGCTAGATTGGTTTGTCTCGATCTGTAACAGTAAAGGGGCAAAAGTGGGTCCAGATGTTACAGATCTAGATTGTTGAGGATGGGTCGAGAGGAATGTCTCGATCTGTAACATCTAGGGTCGTTTTTGGCCTGTAGATGTTACAGATTGAGATTTTCCGCCGGGACGGTTTCGGTTTGTCTCGATCTGTAACAGTTGCTCGGCAAAATAGGGTCTTACTGTTACAGATCGAGACAAACCGGCAGCCGGCCCCGCCCCATCCACCTGCCGCTACCTGCTGTCTGCCGATTTCCGTTGCGCCACTGTGCTCCCATGCCATATCCTCTAGACAACTACGCGGCAACATCGCCGCCGCGCCTACAAGAGAGGAATGTCCATGACCGCACCTGCATCCAAGCTGCTCCAGCCCATTACGGTTGGCCCCCTTGAGCTCAAGAACCGCATTATGTTCCCGCCGCTAACCACCGGCTACGAGGAGCGCGACGGTTCCATCGGCGAGCGCAGCCTGGCTTTTTACGAGCGCCTGGCCCGTGGCGGCGTGAGCTACATCGTCATCGGCGACGTCGCTCCCGTTATGACCGCAAGCCCCACGCCCAAGCTGGCGACCGACGCTCAGATCCCCACGTTTAAGGCCCTGGCCGACGCCGTCCACAAGCACGGCGCCAAGGTCGCGCTGCAGCTGTTCCACCCCGAGTACGACGTCCCCGGCGTCGGCCGCATGGTCATGGGCTCCATGGCCGCCGCCAAGGCCGCGCAGGAGGCCAAGGCCGCCGGCGATGAGGAGACCTTTGCCGCCAAGATGGCCGAGTCCAACGAGATTCGCAAGCAGGCCTACGCCAAGCTGCACCACGACATGCAGCACTTTGTGAACGAGGCGAGCGTGGAACAGCTCACCCAGATCAAGGAGGCTATCGCCGCCTCGGCCGCCCGCGCGCAGCAGGCTGGCATCGACGCCATCGAGGTCCACGGCGACCGCTTGGTGGGTTCGCTATGTTCGGCCATCCTCAACCAGCGCACCGACGAGTACGGTGGCTCGTTCGAGAACCGCGTCCGCTACGCGCTGGAGGTCGTCGCTTCCATTAAGGAAGCCGCGCCGCAGCTGATGGTGGAGTACAAGCTCCCCGTGATCATGGAGAACCCCGACGGCACGCCGCGCGGCAAGGGTGGCCTGCAGCCCGACGAGGCCTGCGAGTTCGCCAAGCTGCTCGAGGGCGCGGGCATCGACATGATCCAGGTCGCACAGGCCAACCACACCGGTAACATGGGCGACACCATTCCGCCCATGGGCGCCATGCCCTACAACTGGACGCTGCCTGTGGCCGAGCGCGTTAAGGCCCTGGTCTCCGTGCCGGTGGCAACCGTCGGCCGCGTGGTTTCGGTCGAGGCCGGCGAGAAGATCCTGGAGGATGGCGCGGCCGACATCATCGCCTACGGCCGCTCGCTCATGTGCGACCCCGACATTGCGCTGAAGGCCGCCACGGGTGAGCCCATCCGCGAGTGCCTCAACTGCAACAAGGGCTGCGTCGATGCGATTCAAAACCGCAAGTACATCTCGTGCGTGCTCAATGCCGAGAACGGCGACGAGGCGACCATCGCCATCAAGCCGGGCGAGGGCGACAAGAAGATCGCCGTGGTGGGCGGCGGCATTGCCGGCCTGGAGGCCGCGCGCGTGGCGGCCAAGCGCGGCTATGATGTGACCGTCTATGAGGCGAGCGACCATCTGGGCGGCCAGATTGTGCTGGCGGCCGCGCCTCCGCGCAAGGACGAGATCATGCGCTCGGTCGAGTACTACGAGAAGATTCTGCCCGGCCTGGGCGTGAAGGTTGAGCTCAACCATGCCGCTACCGCCGAGGACCTCAACGCCGCCGACGCCGCGATTGTGGCTGTGGGCGCGCACGACGTGGTCATTCCCGTATCCGGCGCCGATTCGGACAAGGTCGTCTCGAGCTGGGACGTGCTGGCCGGCAAGGCGGAGCTTACGGGCCGCGTCGCCGTCATTGGCGGTGGCCTGGTGGGTACCGAGACTGCCGAGTACCTGCTGCAGCACGGCTGTGAGGTGGCGATCGTCGAGATGCTCGACAAGATTGCCGCGGGCGAGTCCGAGACCATTCTGCCGCTGATCATGAGCGACTTTGCCGAGCACAACGTGGAGCAGCACGTGAAGACCCGCCTGACCGCCATTACCGACGAGGGCGTGGAGGCTGTTCGCACCACCGAGGACGGCGCCGAGGAGCCGGTGAAGATCGCCTGCGATTACGTGGTGATGGCCGTGGGCTCCAGGGCCAACGCGTTTGACCTGGACGGCGTGACGGTGCCCGTGACCTGCGTGGGCGACTGCTCGGGCGAGCGCACCGCCGACATTGCGAGCGCCATTCGCACGGCATATCACGCGGCCAACGAGCTGTAGTTAACTTCGCGGCCAGGCGGGGCGGTAGCACGGATCCGCCCCGCCCGACTGCGTCCCTGCGCACATAGACCATCAACCGGGGTGGGGCCTGCAAGAACAGCGGGCCCCACCCCGGTTTTGGTGCAGGGGGCAGATTAGTTTGCACCAAGTCCTTGGCATATGGGCGTGGCTGCTGTTCGTAATCTTTAAGACATCATTAAGGCTTGCGTTGTGGAGCAAGCCGCAGGTCAATGCTATTCTTTTACCTTATCGTACGGTGTTGTATTCTGCCTGAATTCTCTACCTGCGAACAACGGATAAACGCGACCGAGCGGAAAGGATGGCACGCCCGCTAGCAGGGCAAACGCAAACGATGAGTGGCATGGACCGACATAGCGAGCTCCAGCAGCACAAGACGGCGGCCGAGTACCGCCAAGCTGCCGACGAGCATGTGCGGACCCTCAAGGATTTCTGGAAGGATTTCCTGGTGAGCGGTCTGTTTGTGCTGGCCGCCATCGTTGCCATCTTTGCATGCCTGGCCTGGTTTGCCGCGAATAACCGAGTGAGTGCCACGGGGAGTACGATCGGGGCGAAGGGCCCACGGTTTGTGCTCTCGGGAACGCAGGGCGGCACGGCAGGTAAGTACGACGCCCAGGACAACTACGCGTCGGACAGTACAAGCCTTGCCGTGAACAATCTTTTCAACCTCAATAACATGAGTGCCGATGGCAGTCTTTCTCCGGGGTCGGCGGGCCAGCTTCAGCTCAACGTCAAGCCGCTCTGCAACGACCTGCACGATATTACGGTGGAGATGACCTGGGAGATTTCTGTCCAGACGAGCTTTGCGGGCACGGACGGCACTGCTACGGACGCATCGAAAAATGAAGAGATCATCAACTCGCTTAAAAATCTGGTGCGCGGCCATATCTTGGTTTTCCAGGGCAAAGACACCTCTGGCTTTTACTCCAATCCGCTGGTTCCCACGACAACCACGGTGACCCAGGACGGAGCGAGCGTCACCGTCATCACACAGAGCTTTACCATTCCGGCGAAGAGCTTTCGTGCTGAGGGCTCAAACAATACGACCGAAACCGTCACCAAAACCCTCTACTGGATTTGGCCGGAGCAGTTCAAGAGCTATGTTCGCACGGGCAACGCCGGCTACGGTGGCAACCTTTTCGCTAACACAGGCGACGAGGGGGGATACACGACCCTCGTCGGCGACATCAACAATAACCACGCGTGCTATTTCCGCGCCGATAGCACGAGCGTGCCAGGTCAGGCGCCTAGCGCGGTTCCGCCTGTCGGAGCCGGCATGTCCTCTGCGGATGTGGAAACCTGCGCCAATTATTACAACAACGCCGACGAGATTATCGGCAAGAACGTCAAGTACATTCGCGTGCGCTTTACCGCCAAGGAGGCGGATAAATAAATGGACGAGCAGCTTAATGCCCGCGAGCAGGGCGATATCAAACACAACGAAGGAGCGGCAAACCCCGGCGGCAACGGGTTCGGCTCGCACGGCGAAGCGCGTCCGGCTGGCCGCATCGAGCGTATCAAGGCTTGGGTGAGCGGCCACCGTCGCGAATCCCTTGCCATCATGGGCTTGCTTACCGTGCTTCTCGTGTTGCTGGGATTGACGCTCGGATGGTTCGTCGATGCCAATCGCGGCTCCACCGTCGGCAAGATCAAGGAGCCGGCAGAGCTCAAAGTGCTGGGCCCCAACGCTACGGCAACAGAGCAGATCGACCTGAGCTACAACCCCGAATACGGCGATACCAAGACTGGCAACACGGTGACGCTCAAGCGCGCGTTTTGCGTGCAAACGGGCGGTGACGGTTTTGAGCTGCAACTCGCGAATACGACCAACATTACAGGTCTCACTATTGAGCTGTACAGAGCCGAGAACACGTCTGCGCTCCAGACGCCCGACGTGAGCGGTACCGCAGACGGCAAATCTTATAGCTGGAAAGCAACCGGAGAGAACCTGCTTACGAGCTTCGAATATATCAACAAGGAGAACGACGGTCTGGCAGCCGTGCCGGGCGAGGGCGCAAGCGACCCTACGTTCAAGGACTATCAAAACGTCCAGCGCAACGCGCGCCCGCTCTACCGATACAAGAAATTCGGCAAGAGCGAACTCAACGCTAAGACGCTCGACGGCTCGACTGACAATGACACGCTCAACTTTATCATCAAGCTTTCGTGGGACGAGAGCGCCAAAGAGACCGATGTGATCTACCTGATCGCGCGCAACACGAGCGGTAAGTAGGAGAGGGGGCGCACATGGAGAAGCGAGAGAAGCAGCAGGATGCCGAGCGCGAGCAGCTGGCAAAAAGCAAGAGCCTAGCCAAGAATAAGCTGGTTGTGGCAGCAATCGCACTTGCTTGCGCCGTGGCGCTCGTGACGGGTGGTTACTTTACCTATTCCGCCTACACCGCCAACGGATTTCTAAAGTCCGTCGCCGCAACGGGCACCGCGCAGAGCCTGTTTGCGAGCGACCTGCTCACGGGCTATATGAGTGCGCCTGGCAACGACGAGCTCGACCGCGCCCAGCGCTCCGTTACGGTATATCCCAACAACAAGCAGTGCAGCTTCACCTTTAGCATCTATAACTATTTGCTGAGCAACAGCAACTTCTGCAACGATAAAAACGTGACGTATACCTTGACGGTCGAGGGGTATGGGCTCGATGGTGCCACGTGGAGCTATGCGCCCCAGCCCGGTAGCAGCGTCACGCTTCCGGAGAATCAACCTACCAAGAACGACTACACCGTGACCTTCCCCGAGGGTAAGTTGGGACAAGCATACTTTGTGATTAAGGCCACGGTCGTATCGGAGCAGAGCCCCGGCACCGAGCTAGCCTGTCTGGCGGCGAAAGTCGTGCCGTCAAAGAGGGCCGAGGTCAAGACCGCTGCGGTTGAGGGCGCGCTGGTCTATGAGGCTGGCAAGTTTGCTGATTACGCTGCGTACAACTACCGCGTGACGGTTACGGGCGCACCGGCAAACGTCACGCTCGCGTGGGGGGAGAACGTGGAGATCGACCCGTTCTTTGAGATCAACCATGGCGCGACGGTGGATGCTGCAGCTCGCAAGGCTACGTTCACCATGGAGCCGGGTTCGATGGTCGTCAACTTTTACCGAGCGGACGGCAAAACGCCCGGTGGCTGGGGTGACCTGGGCATTAGCGTGAGCGGAACTACCCTGACGGGCACGACGGAGACTCAATAACTCTGGAAGCGGAGTTTTTAGGATAAGAGGTACGGAATCGATGAGAACGGCAAAGCGCATACTCGCAGAGTTCATGACGGTGGTCATGGTGCTCCAAGCATGCTCGCCCACGGTGGTTGCTGTGGCGGCAGGCTGGCAGAACATCTCGAACGAGATTGCTGCCGCATCTGCGAAGGCGTTGGATACTGCCGAGGGCGGCGAGACCAACGGCGATGTCACGATCGGGTCTGGGTCGAGTGATACCGGTGCCGACAGCGACAGTGCTGGGGATGACGCGGCGAAGGATGACGCTGCAGCAGGCGATACCACCGATAGCGCCATGGGTTCCGATTCCACGGGCGACCAGACGGAAGGCGACGATGCCGCTGACGATGCCGCCGCTGACGACGCCGAGCAAGATGCCGATGATGCGACTTCGGAGGACGCTGAGGCCCAGGCGGGTGCGACGATCACGGATTTGAAAAAGCTTGTCGAGCTGCTCGAGGCTAATGGTGCGGAAGGCATCGAGCTCAAAGAAGATAACAGTGGAATCAAAAGCCTCAATGTCAAGTCGTCGGAGGCGTTCGCCGCCCTGTCTAACGCCGACGCTTCGCTTTACTATGATGCGCAGATCAAGGTTATCATCACGGGCGATGCGAAGCTCACCGAGTCGGCTAATAACGGCATGTCTTTCCAGGGCTTTGGCAGCGATGAGCATCCGTTTGAAGGCAGGATCTATAGGTCGCTGAATGGCGCTGATAGTCCCGTCGAGCTCACGACTGATCGGACGGTTTTTAATAGCCTCAAGCTGACCGACCAAAACAGTATGGTCAAGATGAAGTGGGTGGGCGCGACTAGCTATAGCGCGCCGATGGTCGCTTCGAAGGTCAGCGGTGCGGAAAACAGCGAAGAGAGCAAGACGCTTAACGCGTCGGTTGACATCGTGGAACCCGTGAACGTTGATGTGAAGGATATGACTTCCGCCTTGACGGCACCCCTCCTGGGTGCGACGACGGGCAACCTTGCTGCGAACGTTACCTATAGCCTCACCGATTCTCGAAAGAATCTCAACGCGAATGCGACGGGCAACATTGGCTTGATTGCCAACACGGTCGAGAGCGGGAGCTTGACGGTTGAGTCCGTCACATTCCCCAACGATCTGACCTCAGGCGGAGCCGTCAAAACGAGCTCTGGCAACGCTGGCCTGCTCGTAGGCGAAGTCAAGGACGGTGCGACCCTGAGCATTGGCACTCTGGCAAACGTTCCCACCGCCACCGTCCAGTCTACGAACGGCTCCGCCGGTGGCGTTGTAGGACTCGTTGGCTCGAGCACGGGTGCCATGGTCAACGTCACGGAGGCTCTCGACCTACACGCGCTCGCCGTCAAGAGCACCTCCGCCAGCGGCGGTTTCATCGGACAAGCGACCAACCTGAGCCTTTCGCAATCCGAGGGCGCAAAGGTGGCGTGTCCTGAGCGTATTGGCGATTCGAATAGCAAAATCTCCGGCGGCTTTATAGGCAAGGTCAGCTTTATGCAGTCGGTTGAGTTTACTGGCAATAACCAAATCGATACGGGTAATGGCGTTACGCTTGCGGGCGCGGCGCATGTAAAGGGCGCGGTTGACGGAGCCGGCTCGGTTTTCGGCGTGCTGGCGCTGGACGATCCAAGCGTTTCTGTGTCATTCAAGGACGGCTCATTCAAGGGCACGTTTGGGGACGACGCCAGTAATGCTGCCTTCGGCGGCCTTATTGGCTTTGTGAGCGGCGCTGCGAATTCGACCGAAGAGACGAGTCCTCTAAGCCTTCTGAAAGTTGAAGGCGTGACGACTAAGTTTTCGCTCGTTAAGAGCCCATATTTTGCTGGCGGCATTGTTGGATGGCTTGGTACGTCCGCTATGCCCGCCGCGCTTGAAATTAATAATGCTACGGTCAACTGCACCCAGGTCGCTTCAACGAGCAACGGCTTTGGCGGAGCGGTCGGCTGCATCGACAAAAACAGCGTCGCGGATGTCAACGGGATTACCGTGAGCAATGAGGGCAGCATCGCCAAGGGCGCTGGCATTGCCGCGGAGTGCTGGACGGCCACGATACGCCTTGGGGGCGAAACCGATTTTTCCAACATGCATTTTGGCGCGGGGGATGCTACCGCGCAAATAGCCATGGTGCGTTCCGATTATCCGTCGCTTGTGTTCGCTCGCGGCACGGGCAGCGACAGCGAGCCGACGAATTCCAATGAAAAAGACTACTGGATATACAAGCGGTGTAAAGATGCACCCAAGATTGATGATCTTGGCGGAGCCCAAGATGCCTCTAAGGGCTATGGGGAGGTCGTAAGGCTCGACGGATCGAAGCTAAAATGGAACCTGATTCAGCTCAACGAAACTACGCATAAGCCTGAAGGCCCTTCATCGGCCAACTATAGTTGGCAGGTTGGTTATGTAAATGGCGCCGACAGCGACAAGTGGAACCAGGACCACACGCTCGACATCGACGACATACAGGATTTTGTTGTCCTAGCATTGTCGATTCAGACCGGCGGCTTGTATAACGGCGTGTTTGGCCCGACCTCAAACATGGCTGACCTTCTTGGGAGCCAAACGGTAATCAACCTGAACTGCGATGTCGATTTGTCGGGCACGTGCATTGGGGGTCTTGGCCTTGACAGCCCGAACAACGGCGTATCGTTTTCGGGAACGTTCAACGGCAATAATCATAAAGTAACCCTTGCCGTCGGCGAGCCGTATGGCACGCGCGACGGGAAGACGCTTGCCGCCGGCGATGCGAGTGACGGCAACGGTAAGATTTACCGCCATGGTCGTCTGGGCTTGTTCAATGCCATTGGCGGTGCCGCGAAGGTGAGCAACCTCACCATCGGTGGCTTCATGAAATTCGATAACGGCCTCAGCGTCGATGCCGGTTCGCTTGCGGCGTCAATTACGGGCACCGCCGACGAGAAACTGACGTTGTCGGGCGTAGCGTGCGAGACAAAGATCACGTGTGATGATACGTTCGGTAACGATGCGAACATCGGTGGTATTGCGGGTAGTGTATCGGCGGCTGCAAGCGTTGATTTCGGTGGCAATAGCAAGGCACAAACGGCTATTGCTACAGGCAATACGCTCAAGGGCAACACCCGCATCGGCGGCGCCATCGGTTATGTGGGTGATGTAACTTCGACATTCAATGTGACCAGCCTCGAAGTTGGCGGCTCAATCAATACTGGTGACTGTGCCGATGGCAAGATCGCCCAAGTCGGCGGCCTTATCGGCTGTATTGTTCAGAGTACCTATAATGTCAAAAAGGAGATAGTCAGTTCGGCTGTCAAGAACGTCAACATTATAGGGCTCGCATACGACTCGTTCGATATGGCCGTGGGCAAGAACGGCGACAAGTACCATGGCGCCGGCGGCCTTCTGGGCTACAGCTGGGGCAACGCCATCGTTACCATTGGCGATTCCTCTGCGAGTTCCGACGATAGGCCCTACGCTCTTAAGACGAATGAAACTACTGTGACTGCGAATGGCTCAGTTGAGGTCGGCGGTCTTGTATATGCCACGAGCGGTCATTGGATCATCAATGACTACGCTGTCAATTTGGCGGGCGCTTCTTTCAATACCGATAGCGCCACTACGCTTGGCGCTCTTATTGCTCGAGGCAGTACGTCCGATTCGGCCAACAGCTTTGGCGCCGAAATCTCCTACACTGGCCTATATCTGGAAGACAAGGCCAGTTGGGAAACCGCTTATGCTGTGGGCGGGGCGTCCATTGTCGCTCCAAAGGTAACGACGTTTGATGAATGGGTCGCTAATGGCGTGAAGCCCGGAAGCAAGTTGATGGATAACGGCTGCAATGCGATCGTTTCGCTTCATACTCAGGCTGATACGTTAGACATGAGCGGGGATCCCGCCAAGGACAATAGCTATCGAAATCGAACGGTTTTCGGCGAGGGCGAGGATCACAAAACGAACGGGTCTGTTCGCTATTACTACAATCTGGACAGGGCTTTGACTCGGGTGAAAGACCTCAATGCGTCTGTAATGAATACGCCCGAGCACCTTGTTTTGTGGGCGGCGAGGAAATACGCCCCAAGTTCGACATGTACGTATCTTACCGGTGACAAAGAGAAGATTTTTACCAATAACGTAATCGGCCCCAAGAGCGGCAATCCGGTCACTATCGATTTGACGGGCTATAGCTACTATCCCTCAAATGTTAGCGACAACAATGTGACCATCCAAAACGTAGAGATCATCTTTTGCTATTCGAAAATAAAAGATGAGCAGCAAGGCAATAAAAGCAACGACTCGGCTACTCAGCATGAGAATATGCATTGCGGTCTTATTCGAACGATTGGCAACAGGAGCCTCACCGTTAGCAGCGTAACGCTTTCGGGAACAGTGGGCAGAGCTAAAAATGATGACGCAAAAGGACTTGACCCCAAGAGCGTATCGGGTGCGCTCGTACTTCGTTGTGCCTACGGAGCATCTGGCGATAAGAAGGCAGCGATCACAATTGACACACTGAAGCTCAACGGCCTGCAGGTCGACGGAGCGATGGACAAGCAGTATGCGCCGCTGCTGATAAACGCCATAACAAGGTACGTCAATTTGGATGTCAAAAATGTAACGACGTCTAAATATGCTGACAATTCTGGCGTCAATAAAACCGCGGCGTCAAGTTTGTTCGGCTATCTGGGCTATGACAAGAATTCTGATCAGGTCACAGCAAAGTTTGAGCAAATAAGCCTGCCTAGCCAGAAGGGCAATACGATTTTCACCCACGCGAGCCTGCTGGAGAGCTTTGGCTATACAACCACGGGTACTGCGGACTATACCTTTACCAAGGCCGATGCCATGGCCGGTAATGTGACGTACGGAAGCGAAATCGATGCCCAAGGCAAGGAATACACTGGCAAGCAGCTTTGGTATTACGATGAGGCGACGTATGGCACCGATGAAGGCTTGGTAGAGACGGATAATGACGAGAAGGCAAACGTTGAAGCTCAACGGTTCAGCAATTATCTTCCCTATGTAGCCAAGGGAAAAGCCACCGAGAACGGCGTTCAGTACCACGAAATCAAAGTCAACCAGCGCATTCCTAACTTCACGACGGGTTGCGGCACCTATGGCGACCCGTACGCGATTACCTCGGCATCGGAGTTCAATGCGGCGGCGAACTACATCAACAACGGCACCGCTCTTGACGGCTGGGAAGTTACTATCGTAAAGGACCAATCGGCGCTTTGCCAACGTCGAAACGGGGGCAGCGTCGATAATGAAGTTACCTATGTCTATAAGCAGACGAACGACACCAAGAAGAAGTGGGAGAAGAAGGTCGACGACGCGACCGACTCCAATGATGTGCTTTCCGACGATACAATGCGTCGGTATCTGCAAAGTGCGTATTACAGCATTGAGCCCAAGTCGGATGCGGATAACACAATTGAGCTCGATGGCTCGGCGTTCGCCGGATTCGGCACCTCGGCATACCCGTTCCGCGGCGTCATCGTTGGCGACGTGAACGGCACGGCTGCAACGATTGTAATCAAAAACAATACTGGCTCATTACGCGGTCTTATTCCTTACAGCTATGGCAGCGTGGTGCGCAACCTGAACATTCGCTATGTGGATGCACAAGCGACTATTACTTATTCTGCCAAGGATGCGGATGGTGTTCCGACGGCGTTTTTCGGCGGCGTTATCGGCTGCATTCTTGGCGGCGATAACATTATTGATGGCGTGGTCGTTAATGGGACGACGGCCGATAGCCCTACAACCGGGTTTACGGTTGCTGGTGGCGGAACTAAGCCGCATCTTGTTCCCATTGGCGGCTACGTCGGCGCCATTGCGGGCGGCGGCGTGATTTTCCGCCATACGGGCGATTCATGGCGTGGCGGCACAAAGGAAAAGTTCCTGCCCGCTGCGAAAGGCGGTGCCAACTCCCAGCTGTACGACAACCCCTACGTTGGTCGTGTGATTGATGGCTATGCCTTTAGCGAGGGCTGCGACGTTGAGAACGGAGACTCTAACTACAAGATCAACAAGCTTGATGTGAATGACACCGGCTGCGTAACCACGACCGATACGTACGTGAAATTCAGCTGGGATGCCGGCCAGCAAAACAACAAGGCTCCTAAAACTACAGTCAAAGATCGACAGGGCCTGCTCGTGCTGTCTGCCATTATTAACAGCGGCGCGGGTGCCGGTGCTGCTCATACCGACTCGACTGATGGCAATGGCACGTATCGCGGATCACATGCGTATGAGGGCAATAGCGTTCGCGACCCCACCTCCTCGACGGGATACAAGTTCGGAAATGAACGGTATGGCAAGGTTCGCAATGCGCAGTATGCTGCGGTTGGAAATCCTGCTGAAGCAGCAAAGGGCGATTTCGCGATCTCGATCAATGACGACCTTAAGGCGCCAGGCAACCAGGAATACCAAGGCCCATTAAACGGCGAAGACGGACAAGATATTAATTCGCCCTATTTGGTGAAGAAATACGCGACCGATTGGCGCACGGGCTATGTGTGTGCGATGGGCGTTTGCGGCATGGACCTGCAGTTTAAGCAAGGCGACCCCTATGATATGACGGATTACGGCTCGGGTTTCTTGGGTCTTTCGGGCCGCTATTACTCAAACGCATGCGCGACCGACAAGAAGGTCAACGACAAAGATTTCATCACCCCGGGTATCGCCACCATCAACGGCAACGGCGTGACGATTAAGGTTAAGAACAACACGCGCGAGTATGTCGATGATGACTACAACATTGCAGGCGTAGGCGGCTTGTTCAGCACCATCAAGTTCTACTCGAATCAATTCAATAAAGGAAGCATTGAAGAGAGCGGCAATGCAAACGTATGCAATCTCAACTTCGAGAGCTGCAACATTTCGCTTACCTATGTAACTCCGAACGGGGAGGGGCAGTCCACGTCGACGAGCAACACAAACAGCGGCTCGGTGGGGGTAGGCTGCCTTGCGGGCTCAACTGCAAACCAGGGAGTTTCGGGCAAGGTCGCCTATGGCGTGTTCAAAAACGTCGGCATTTCTAACAGCACCGTAGCCGGAGGCTGCACGGCTGGCGGCCTCATTGGAAGTGCTGGCCTTATGTCGCGCAGCACCGATGGCGCCAACGGTTCGATTGTGAATTATGGGGGAACGTCCTCTCCTGTGCAGCTCTACGACTGCTCGTACACCGGCCTTAACGTCACGGGCGAGAAGAATGTCGGTGGCTATGTGGGTACGGTCGCCTCGGCGTGCAGTGTGTGGACAACCGCAGGCACAGGGGTGAGTGAAAGGACCGTTGGCAAAAACTCGACCATAACTGCCACAGGGACAGTGCCCTACGTGGGCGGTGTGCTCGGCTATGTCGAAAGAAGCGATATCTCGGTCAACACCACAATCGGCACCACTGAGGTAGTCCCGTCGAGCACGGCAGTCATCTCTGGGGTAAACGTGCTTGCCACCGGGTCGAACTCCGATGACCATATGGGTGCCGGCGGCGTGGTCGGACGCGCCCGTGGCGGCGTAATTTCTATGAGCAACGTGCGCATTGATGGCAGAGTCGGCACCGAGAACGCCGTCATCGGCGATGAGACCGGAACGAACAATAGCATCTACAATGCGGGCGGCCTGATTGGTGAGGTTACGAGTAGCGGTAGCCCCAACAAGTACTGGTTCGACGACTGCAATGTCAAGAATGTCAGCATCGCCGGCACCGGCAAATGCTCGGGAGGGCTTATCGGCTACTTCTTCAGCAATGTGAATATAGCCTGCAACAACATCGCGATCGAGAACGCTACGATTAAGGGTAACTGGAGCGGCGGTCTGCTTGGCGCGAATAACGCGTCTAACAGTGGCTCCGTCATCATCAATGTCACCAACACAAAGGTATCCAACACCACGTTTAGCGAAAAGTCCAACGGCGGCATTATGGGCGATGGGCGTGGCCAGTTCCATCTGGTAAACGTGCTTATGGATGGCAACACCTACAAAAAGGACGCTAAGCAGGGCGTGCTTTTGGGCGAGGTTGACACAGGAACAAATAAGTACAGCCTCTCCGCAGCGGGCGTGGATGTAAAGCCCGGCAACGGCAAGACCACAAGTGACCTGCCACCGATGGTTTACACGACCAATACGGCCGCCGTAAACATGAAGTCGTATATCGCGTTTGGTGACTATAACGACACACTGGAAGCACCTGACAAGGGGATCACGCTCTACGGCGCGGACAATACCGCCACCACGGCAGCGAGCCCGTATGTGACCACGAGCCCCGTAAGCACGCTGGCGGTGCGTGCCTCCGACAACGACACCACCGATCGCTACCTGTTTGGCGACGGCGCCACCATCGACACCGCGGCGACCGTCCAGAGCGAGGCAGGCACCGGTGTTGCCGATCGCTACACCTACACGAATATCGGCGGCATTAATGACAACGGCGCCTATCAAAATAAGTCGAGCTACGATGCCTCATCCGTGGCCAGTAAGTTCAATTCGAATAATGATACAAGCAACAACCAAGCCACAACGGATTTCCCTGTTTTGGTGATCTCTGGCAACGACAACACGACGGTCAAGAGCTATCTAAACATCGTCACGAACGGCGGCTTCTCCGACGCTTGCAGATTGAATAACGAGAATGGCACCAATCCGCACGTGACGGCCAAAGCAGAGGTTTTCCAACTCAAGGATGGTGTGTTCGTTAGAGACGATGACGCGTCGAACAATCCCACGCTTCGCGTAGTGAACAATGGCACGAACAATATGTCGTTTAGCCCAAGCTCCGATTGGGACAACGGCAAGGGCCGCTTTACGCTCCTGACCGTTACCTTTACCGAGGCGGGTCAGAGCTACAACGTTCAGGTGCCGATCATCGTTAAGCGCAAGCTCGAGATCGATTTCACTGCAACGTATGATTACGGCACTAAATTTAAAGAAAGCGACTACGCTAACCTTGGAAAAGATGCACACGTGCTTACGAGCTTTGGCGAGCCGATGACGGGTCTGCTTACCTGGACATACAATTCTGCCAATGGGAAGGAAGTCGACTTTGGCTGGGACAGCTATATGGCTGCTGGCGGCTCGATGAAGGGGCTCGGCAAGAGTATCCTCTTCAATGGTGCCGACGGAAGGTTGCCCCAGGGCACCCAGCTTACGCTCATCGATGCGAACGTTGATGGCAAGGCCGGTGGCAGGGAATATCACTATACGGTGGGCGAAGGCGGCGCCACGAGTGTTTCGCTGATCGGAGATGCCGGCTTTGAGGATTCTGCGGGCAATCCATATCAGGAGCGATGGCTGAGCGAGATTTTGGATGTGTACGCCGAAAAGGATGGCGCCGGCACATGGGCCGAGTGTAATAACGAGGCAGAGGCGACCGCTAAGGCGAAACTCGGAGATAAGTGGAAGCTGTTTAAGGTTGCAGGCGCTGACGTTTCCAGCGACAAGCGCTATACGCTAAAGGTACCTAAGGAGAAGGATACCGGCAGAGAGAAGCGTGCATCGGAGAGCGTCTACCTAGTTGTCAACGTGCCCAAGTCGGGCGACGGCGTGACGCAAGCTAGTATCAACGGTTTTACGGCTTCGTCTATTGACTCGAATTCTTCGGGTGGCCGCATATCTTGGAAGCTGCATCATGTTTTACGCACCGATGGCAGCGACGATATTCAAAACAGTACGGCATCGACATACAGCATCTTGTCCAATTATGAGCAGAATGTAGTCGACAAAAAAGATGGGGCGTGCATTCCGGTTTCGAAGTCGGAGGACGGTGCCGCCTACGTTCTTTCTCTTGACGTCAAAGATACGGTTACGTTTAGCCCGAGCCAATACTATACAGAGAGCGACCATCTGTTCTATCAGCTCGATACGTCGCTGTGTCGCTATGGCGCCAACAACAACCTAATGGGAGTAAGCAGTTTCCCGAGCGGAACCTCGGCAATTGCGAAGTTCTATGTTGCCGTCGGCGATCAGAACTACATGTGGAATGGCAGCGATTGGGAGGCGTGTGATGCTTCGACGCCTGCGTTTGAACAGATTGTGACGGATACGGGCGATGACTCGCTGAAACTCAAACTCGATTACGACCTCGCCGGAATCCGCAAGCGCGCAACGGGCGGATCCTTTACCGTGCGTACGGTAGTGGAAGAGATTCGCCTTACGCCGGACGGCTGCAACAAGGTTGTCTCCCTGTCCAAGCAGTCTGGCGAGGACGCCTGTACCAAGATGTCCTATACCGCCAAGCTTTCGACGCGTAAGGAAGGCCTTAATACCTCGAGCCTGACGCAGACGAAGCGCGGTAACGTCGGGTACTATCGCATGGACACGGGTGATACGACCATTACGCTTTCTGCGCCAGATAAATCGCAGCTTGGTATTAACGTGGACGACCTGCGTCCGATCGCGAATGGCACGATTGGTCTGGGTGCCACGTATGAACTGGGTGGACTCAGCAACGCCGCCGAGGCAATTGCGAACGCCGACTCTGTTGTGTACACGCTCGAGCTGCAGCGCCGCGGAACCGACGGCACGTATGAGAGCGTGACGGATGATATCTCCAACTACGTAACAGTGACGGAGAGTAAGCTTGCCGCGGTCGCTCCCTCCGGTAGCACGATCACCTTCACTGACTCGAAGGAGAACGGCAAGTTCAAAACGAAGAACGGTAATACGACGTTTAGCCTGCCCTTTACCGTTAAGGTCAACACGCAGGTTGAACAGCGTGATCAGTTCTACGCGAACTATCGTCTGGTGATGACGGCGAACCTGGTCACAGGTGGGGCGATGAGTGCAACGCCTCAGTCGCCCGACTATGTGACCTACACGCTCACGAGGGTGAACCTCAACGGCATCGACCACTAGTTCCGAAGCCGACTAGCTTCGCAAAGGGGGTGGCAACCACCCGGTTGCCGCCCCCTTTCTAGTCTGCGCGATCCCAGTCTTGGATTCCGCTGGACAGTTAGTTCAGATACGTATAATTCCAGACCGCAGCAGGCGCATCCGGCGCTCGTTTTGGGGAAGAAAGTGGCCCAAAACTAGGGTTCGGTAGCCATCTGGGCTCGATTTGCGTGCAATGAGTCGCCGAAGAACCCTCTCCGGGGACCATAGCGCAGCTTTATCAGCATAGAAAAATACGTATCTGAACTAACTGTCCAGCCGCTGTTGGAGAAAGGTGTTTTAGCTCTCCCGACCTCTCCACCAAGCTTTCCAACTTTCCACTTAACTTAACACCTAAGGTGGAAAGCTGGGTAGAAAGCTGGAAAGTTAGGTGGAAAGCTGGTAAGTTAAGTGGAAAGCTGGAAAGTTGGGAGGTTCGGCATGAACGAGGAATGGTTGGCGCAGGTCATTCATCACCTGCGAACAATAGGAAACGACACCCAGCAGTACGAGGTAAAAGAAGCCAAGGGAGCGCTTCCAAAGAGCATCGTCGAGACACTCTCGGCATTTTCCAACGCGCAGGGCGGCTTTATCATCCTCGGCATTTCCGAAAAGAACGGGTTTACGCCTGTCGATGGTTTCGATGCTCGCAAGATGCAAGACGCTCTCTCTTCTGCGTGCGAAAAGCTGACGCCCGTTGTGAGGCCGGATATCCAAGTGGTTCCCTTTGAGGGAAAACTGGTGCTTTGTGCTCGCATCAAAGAGATGCATCCGCGCGATAAGCCCTGCTATATCACGGCGCGTGGAATGTATGATTCGTCCTTCCTCCGTACGGGCGACGGCGACCGGCGTATGACTCCCTATGAGGTCGACCGCTTTATGGAGGAGCATGTTCAGCCCACATACGATGACGAGCCAGTCGAAGGCGCCACGCTCGAAGATCTTGACGCCGATCTTCTGCAAGGGTTTATAAAACGCCAGCGCAAGCTGCATCCTAGGATTTTGGGCGCCAGAAGCGATGAGGAGATTCTCCTTGACCTGCATGTGACCAAAAAGGTGGAGGACGCAATCGTGCCGACGCTTGCTGCTATTGTTGCGATGGGACGGTTTCCGCAAAAGTTCTTCCCACGTCTCAATGTGACCTTTACGGCGTATCCCGGGACCACAAAAACGCAGCGAGTAAGCGACAACAAGCGTTTTCTGGATTCGCAGACCATTTTGGGGCCGATCCCTTTCATGATTGAAGACGCGCTTGCCGCCGTTGCAAGAAACACCCGAAACGCTGCGGTGATTGAGGGGGCATTTCGGAAAGATGTGCCCGACTATCCGCCCGTGGCACTGCGCGAGGCAGTGGCGAATGCGCTCATGCATCGCGACTACTCTTCCGCCGCGCGCGGCTCACAAGTGCAGGTCAACCTGTATATCGACCGTGTCGAGATTCTCAATCCCGGAGGACTGTACGGCGATGTCACAGTCGATTCGCTGGGAACTTCTGGAGTTTCGTCATCCAGAAACCAGTTTCTTTCAAATATCCTCGAGACCACGCCGTACCCAGGCGGTGGCTACGTGGTCGAAAACCGTGGCACCGGTTATCAGGAGATAGGCGAGCAGCTTGAGCGTGCAAACATGTTGCCGCCCAAACCAAAGAACTCGACGGTTTCTTTTTCGCTGACCTTCGATAAGCGAAAGATAATGCAGGCGGAACAGGCGACCTCCGTAGGACATGTGGACGAGGCAATCTTGGGTTACCTGGCAACGCATTCTTCGGCTTCGGCCAAGGAGCTCACGGACGCTTCGGGTTTGAGCAGGAGCGCCGTTTCTAACCACATAAAAGGCTTGATTGATGCGGGCAAGATTGAGGCCATGGAGCCTCCGCGCAGCCCACGACAACGGTATCGACTCGCGCGGTAGGGCTGTTTGTCGCCCGTGCTTCGGTCTCCCAACTTCTTTCCAGCTTTCCACTTAACTTACCACTTAAGGTGGAAAGCTGGAAAGCTAGGTGGAAAGCTGGAAAGTAAACGGAAGACTGACATGCTAGCTCGGAGGCTAGGGGGGTTAATAATTGCACAAACCATACCAAGCCAAACAAAAAGATATCAATCTGGTTGGTAAAACACCCTCACTGAGCTGCGAGCTAACTAGCTGCGTAAATAGAACGTAAAGAAATGTCGCAAATAAATGGCAAATGCCCAGATGCCGCCGTTGCTATTTTCAATTAACTGCTACGCGCGAACAGCAAAATGCTACTATCTAACATGCACGTAAGAAAGCAGATTAACGGTTAAGGCTAAGAAGTGGCAGGTATGTCGGAAGCAACTAGGATTCGCACGCATGCGCCCGAGGTTAGGCAGCGCGCCGTCGAGATCCTCCAAGAGGGGGTCGGTCACCGCGCCCTCGCCGCAAAGCTTGGCATTCCCCAGGCCACGGCTCGTCAGTGGGCCCGCGCATATGCCGTGGGCGGTGCCGACGCCGTGCTCAACGCCGGTTCGCATCATCACACCTATTCGTACGAAGTTAAGCTCGCCGTGGTTAAGGACCGCTTGGAAAACGGCTTAACGGTTCGCGAGGCCATGATCAAGCACAAGATTCCCAGCGAGTCTTCGGTCAAGGCTTGGTGCCGCCAGTATCGCGAGAGCGGTGAATCCGCGCTGGTCGATAAGCCGCGCGGTCGCAAGCCGCGCGTTAAAAAGGCGGAATAGCGAACGGGATGGTGCGCCCACAGGGGCGCATTTTTCTTGCCGCCCCTCTGCTCCAATGCGGACAGACTCCTTGCCCCGTACGTCTAAAACTCCCCAGTTGACCGAAAACCCGCCGCCGCTACTCCTCAATTGAGCTATAACGTTAAACAATTGCAGCGTTTTTGCATGGGGGAGTGATGGTATGACGCTACTGTATTTCCTTACCCTGTTTCCGCTGGTACCGGCGCTGGGCATGCTGCTCGCGCGCGGTGACCGAGCCCGCGACGCGGTAGGGCTTGTAGGCTCTGGCATCATTATGGCGGTGACAGTTGTAGTCGCCGTCATGTTTTTTGGCACGGGCCCGCAGAGCTTCGAGGTGGCACCCGGCACCTCGCACGTGCTCTCCATCATCAGCTCCGTCATCGACGTCATCCTGTGCGCCGTCATCCTGTACAACGCGTACAAATATAGGAACGCGCTCACCACGGTGCTCGGCGTAGTCCAGTTGGTGGGCTCGCTCGCCTTTGCAGCCATGACGCTGCCCGCGGCCGAAGCCGTCACGGCAACGCCGCTCTACCTGGACTACATGAGCGTAATCATGGTCCTCGCCGTCGGCATTGTCGGCAGCCTGATCTGCGTGTATGCCCTGGGATACATGAAGGACTTCCAGGCCCACGACGAGCACGAGGCTGCGCTGCGCGGACAGACCGCGCCCGACCGTCGCCCGCAGTTCCTGGCGCTTATGTTTCTATTCCTCTCGGCCATGTTCGTCATCGTGACGAGCGACAACCTGGAGTGGCTGTTCTGCGGCTGGGAAATCACCACCGTGTGCTCGTTCCTCATGATTGGCTACACGCGCACGCCCGAGGCCATCAAAAACGCCTTCACCCAGATCATCCTCAACATGCTGGGTGGCATCGCGTTTTTGGTCGGCCTTATGTTCCTGCACGTCAACGGCATGCCGTTGACCATCTCGGGCATGATCGAGCTTTCCGGCGCCGGAACCGCGCAATCCGCGCTGCTGGTGATGCCGGTCATCCTGCTGTCGCTCGCCGCGCTCACCAAGGCCGCACAGATGCCGTTCCACACCTGGCTGCTCGGCGCCATGGTCGCCCCCACGCCCACGAGCGCCCTGCTGCACTCGTCCACCATGGTCAAGGCCGGCGTGTTCCTGATGGTCAAGCTGAGCCCGCTCTATGCCATCTATCCCGTGACCGGTTTTATGGTCACGAGTGTGGGTGCCATCACGTTTTTACTCGCTGCCCTCATGGCGATCTCGCAGAGCAACGCCAAGCGCGTGCTTGCGTACTCCACCATTTCCAACCTGGGCCTCATCAGTGCCTGCCTGGGTGTCGGCGCGCCCGAGGCCGTATGGGCCGCCATCTTCCTGATCCTGTTCCACACGGTGGCAAAGTCGCTGCTGTTCCTGTGCGTGGGCACGGCCGAACATCATATCGGCAGCCGCAATATCGAGGACATGGATGGTATGTTCAGCCGCATGCCGCACCTGACGCGTCTGATGATGCTGGGCATCATGGGCATGTTTGTGGCGCCGTTTGGCATGCTCGTGTCCAAGTGGGGCGCCCTGGTGGCGTTCGCGCAGACCGGCAACGTGCTCATGATCATGGTGCTTGCCTTTGGCTCGGCCGCGACGTTCTTCTTCTGGGGCAAGTGGCTTGCCAAGCTTTCGGGCGTCGACCCCACGGCTCAAAACGTTGAGGTCAATGTCCATAAGACCGAATGGATGGCCCTCAACACCATCGCCGCGCTGCTGATTCTTTGCTGCGTGGCGTTCCCGCTCATCTCGAGCGGCCTGGTGTCGCCTTACTTGGCCATGGTGTTTGGCCGCGTGCCGTACGTTATTGGCAAGGACTCCATGTATCTGATGGTGGTTATCGTGGCGTTTATCGCCGTGGTGCTGCTGACTTCATTCCGCGTGAGCAACAAACCGCACGTCAACGTGTACCTTTCGGGTGTGGGGACCGACAAATATCGCCATTTCCGTGGCTCGATGGGACACGAGGTGAAGGCCGAAAAGCGCAATTGGTACTCGGAGGACGCCCTTGGCGAGAAGCGTATTGGCCCCGCGGGTAGCGTCGTGTGTTGCAGCATTATCTTGTTTGCGCTGCTGTGTTGCGCGTGGATTGGGCCCGAGAGACTTGCCATGAGCGCGCCCTCGGTGCTGCGCGGTAAGTATTTTGAAGGTTCGGGTGTCGTGGGCATATTTATTGGTACCGTGGCGTTTGCCTTGATTGCGCCGCTTGTGGGAGGCCTGATCGACGGCCTTGACCGCAAGCTTTCGGCCCGCATGCAGGGCCGTGTGGGCCCGCGCCTGCTGCAACCGTTCTACGACGTTGCCAAGCTGCTGCGCAAGGCCCCTGCCAGCGTAAACACCATGGACGATACCTATATGGCATGCGCGCTCATCTTCACCGTCGTGGGCGGCGGCATCTTTGTGTCGGGTTCTAACACGCTACTGTGCGCTTTTATGGTGACGCTCGCCGCGATCTTTGTGGTGCTGGCGTCCGCCTCGACGCAAAGCCCGTTTGCCCAGGTTGGCGCCGACCGCGAGCTGCTGCAGGTCATGAGTTACGAGCCCGCCGTTCTGCTGATGAGCGTGGGCCTGTACCTTGCCACCGATAGCTTTGATTCCATCGCCGTGACGGGGCAGTCGGCCCCCATCATCGTGTACAGCGCGCCCATTTTCCTCGCGCTGCTCGCGGTGCTTACCATCAAACTGCGCAAGTCGCCGTTCGATCTTTCGTACTCGCATCACGCGCATCAGGAGATTGTCCAGGGCGTCGCCACCGAGATGAGCGGCGGCACGCTGGCCAAGATGACCCTTATGCACTGGTGCGAGACCGTGCTGTTTTTGATGTGGGTGGGCATGTTCTTTGTTTGGGACAACCCGGTGAGCTGGGTCGTAGCCCTGGTCGTGATGGCCGCGACGTATTTTGTCGAGGTGCTGATCGACAACACCTTCGCACGCAGCACCTGGCGCAGCTGCTTTAAGCTCGGCTGGGGCGTGGCGCTGGTGTTTGGCCTGCTCAACCTTATGCCCATCCTCGTCGACGTGTTTATTTAGGAGGCGGCATCCATGGATCATAAAATGTCGCGCTCACCGTGGGTTATTCATTACGACGGCTCGAGCTGCAACGGATGCGATATCGAGGTGCTGGCCTCGCTTACCCCACTGTTCGATGCGGAGCGCTTTGGCGTGGTCAACACCGGCAACCCCAAGCATGCGGACATCTTTTTGGTGACGGGGTCGGTCAATGCCCAGAACCTGCCCGTCGTGCGTCAGATTTACAACCAGATGCTCGAGCCCAAGTGCGTGGTGGCGTGCGGCATCTGCGCGTGCTCGGGCGGCGTGTTCCGCGATGCCTACAACGTGATCGGCGGCGTGGACCGCGCGATTCCCGTGGACGTGTACGCGCCCGGGTGCGCCATTCGCCCCGAGACGGTGATCGATGCCATCGTGGAGGCGTGCGGCATCTTGGACCAGAAGGAGGCCGTGATGCG
>URUI01000023.1 GCA_900551015.1 uncultured Collinsella sp. | reverse complement strand
GCCACGACCACGCCGTCTTGCGCGGTGGTGCGCCTGCTGGTGGCGCCCGCGGTGCTGCCCAGGTCGTCGCAGGTAAAGATGTGCGTCTGCGTACCCGACTGGGTCGTGATCACAAGCCCCAGGCGCAGTGCGGCCAGCAGCTGTGGGTCGCTCGTCACACTCATCTGACCCGGATGCAGGTACACGTTGAGGGCGCTGTCGCCGCCCTTAAGGTACAGCGTGCCCGAAAGGGCATAGTCGTCCAGCTGCGCGGTGCAGTCGGCGTAGTCGGTCGTGATGCCCGCGGCGTTTTGGAACGTGCCGCGCCAAAAGCGGGAAAGGTCCGACGTCGAGATGGGATAGAGCGTCTTGTCGGCGTCGGCAAGCGTGGCCGTCGTGTCCCAGGGCCCGTTGGCCGAAAGGCCAATCTGCAGGTCGGAGCCCTCGTCACTTACCGTATGCGCCACGGGCGTCACGTTGGTGTAGCGCGAGTTGCTAAACCAGGCGTAGGTGGCGGCGCTCAAGGCAGCTACCAGCACCAGCATCCATGCGGCCGCAGCAACCATGCGGCGGCGCGAGCTTAGGATGTCTTTGATGTTCGATGTACTCATCCCCGGCCCCCTTACGAACGCTTGCCGGCAAAGCGCAGCGCCAGCGATTGCAGACTGGTGGCGGCTAGGTTGTTGGTGCAGTCGGGGTCGCAGCCTTCCAGCCACACGTACACATCCACGCGCACAGGCGTGCTGCGGTTGGCGCCCTTGGCAGCGGCGGGCAGGCTGCAGATCTTGGTCGTAGCCTCCTTGAGGCTCACGATGCCGGTGTCTTCGTTGTAGTCGCAGAAGTTTGCGCTAGTCAGCTGGTCAAAATGAACCGTGGCGCCATTGGAGCGGGTGCTGTCGAGCACCAGGTGTTCTGCTCGTTCTCGCCGGCATCCTTGCCGTCGAGCGTGTTGTAGCGCGCCTGGGGATTGCGCTCGCCTGAGACCTCAAAGACATACTGCCCCGTAACGGTGTCGCCCTGCCCCGGAGCATAGGTAACCAGGCCCACGCGCAGGGCGGTGGAGATGGGGTTTGCCGGGTCCTGCTCGGTAAAGTCGATGCCCGACAGGTACACGTCGGTCGCGGCCGAATTGGTAGCCAGGTACAGGGAGGTCTTGTAGTAGTCGGAGTGCTCGGCGGCGCCAAACATGCTGGCAAAGAGCGAGTCCTGGGTGGTTCCGCCGGTAAAGCCCGTTACCTTTTGGAAGCCGTTGAGCACGTTGTCGGTCGAGACGGGATCGAGCAGGCCCGAAAAGCTCAGGCCGGCGTTGGTCTTGTATTCGCCGTCGTACTCGTTGGAGATGAGGAAGGTCACGCCCGTGCCCGCGGCCATCTTGACATCGGTGATGTGGCGGTTGGCGTTGTAGATGTACCAGGCATATGTTACGGCTCCGGCAGCAGCAAGGGCCACCAGCAACGTGGCGAGCATGCGATTGAACTGTTTTCGCAGTGAGCGCGCGTCCGACATGCCCCTCCCCCAGATGCCGCATCGTAAACTACCTGGACACCATTTGCCCATAATGGGAATATTTTACGCGAATGTGCAGTTCATCGGGGGTACAAACGCGACTTTTCGCGTACTGCTCGCACCGGATCGGGGGCCGATAGGGTCGCAAGTTGCCACTTTTTAAAAAATAGTTCTTGCCAGTGGGCGGGAGCTCCGTTATATTATTCCCTGCGCACTCGCGCACCCTTGATCGGGCGTTTAGCTCAGGGGGAGAGCGCTTCCCTGACACGGAAGAGGTCAGAAGTTCAAATCTTCTAACGCCCACCAAATGTTCGCAGCCCAGAGGCTATGTCCTCTGGGCTGTTTTGTTTTGGTTGCCAAATGTGTCGCCAAATACGTCACCAAATTTCGAGTTTTTGATCTTCCGGGATGCTTCTCAGTAGTCATCCGGGGAAACTCTCATCTTCTCCGTTTGAATACACATATCTTTCAAGGACTCGTGCCGCGGTTGCATGAGGCTCGGCAAGGCACGACCGCAACATGTTGGTCAAGCATAATCTTTTGGATTCTTTTGGCGTGAGCGGCTTGGTTTTGGTAGGATTTGTCAGCGGCTTGACTAAGGGGGTTTTATAACTGCCATGCAGGTAGCCGTGTTGGTAACGTTTTACCGACTTGTCCAATGCCCCTCATTTTTAATGCGTCTGCAAAATGACCAATTGCTTTGACCTGCTGAAACACTATATGTTGTGTTTGACCTAAAAAAAGAATACAGGATATAGATGCGTCTTTGTCGTATGATAGATGGCGGACAGAGAACGAAGACCTTAATCGTCCCATTTGGACAAGCCTTTGAGCCGCTTGATCGGCCGCGAGGATTGTCCGCATGAGGACCTATGGTTTATCGAGAACACAGATTGCGCGACGGCGCCGCAAGACAGGGGCAAGCCCTGCCGGGCATCGTTTGGCTCTGAAGCGCAATGAGGCTACGACCCGAAAGAGGCAAGAGGATGAAGATCATCAAGCGCAGCGGCACCGAGGTTGTCTTTGACATCGATAAGATCGTCAATGCCATCCGCGCCGCAAACTTGGAGGTCGAGGAGAGCTTTCGTCTAACCGACCGTCAGGTGGTTTATGCGGCACAAAACGTTGCCGAGGCATGTGAGAATGCCGGACACACCGTTTCGGTCGAGGAGATCCAGGATTTGGTCGAGGACGAGATCATGCGTCTCGACTGCTACGAGGTTGCCCGCCACTACATCATCTATCGCTATGTTCAGAGCCTGAAGCGCCAGAAGAACACGACCGACGACAAGATTCTGTCGCTCATCGAGTGCAATAACGAAGAGGTCAAGCAGGAGAACTCCAACAAGAACCCGACCGTCAATTCCGTTCAGCGTGACTACATGGCCGGCGAGATCTCCAAGGACCTGACCCAGCGTGTGCTGCTGCCCCAGGAGATTGTGGATGCTCACAATGAGGGTCTGATTCACTTCCATGATTCGGACTACTTTGCCCAGCACATGCATAACTGCGACCTAGTGAACCTGGAGGATATGCTCCAGAACGGTACTGTTATCTCGGGTACGCTGATTGAGAAGCCGCACAGCTTCTCGACCGCCTGCAACATCGCGACGCAGATCATCGCCCAGGTCGCTTCCTCCCAGTACGGTGGCCAGTCGATTTCGCTGACCCATCTTGCCCCGTTCGTCGAGGTGAGCCGTCAAAAGATTCGCGGCGAGGTCGCCCGCGAGCTCGAGGAGCTCGGCGTTTCCGCATCTCCCGAAAAGGTCCGCGAGGTTGTTGAGGATCGCCTGCGCGATGAGATCCGTCGCGGCGTCCAGACGATTCAGTATCAGGTCGTGACCCTTATGACCACCAATGGCCAGGCGCCGTTCGTGACGGTCTTTATGTATCTTAACGAGGCTCGTACGCCTCAGGAGAAGCACGACCTTGCCATGATCGTGGAGGAGACGCTTCGCCAGCGCTACGAGGGTGTTAAGAACGAGGCCGGCGTTTGGATTACCCCGGCATTCCCCAAGCTTATCTATGTACTCGAGGACGATAACGTTCACGAGAATTCCCCGTACTTCTACCTGACCCAGCTGGCTGCCAAGTGCACCGCCAAACGCATGGTGCCCGACTACATCTCCGAGAAGAAGATGCGCGAGCTCAAGCTGTCTAAGGGCGAGACCGCCGGCAACGGCGATTGCTATACCTGCATGGGCTGCCGCAGCTTCCTGACGCCCGACCGCTCGGGCAACGGCTTTAATAACGTTGCCAATGCACTGAACTACGACCCGAGCAAGCCTAAGTACTATGGCCGCTTTAACCAGGGTGTTGTGACCATTAACCTGCCTGATGTCGCACTGAGCTCGCATCAGGACATGGACAAGTTCTGGAAGATCTTCGACGAGCGCCTCGAGCTGTGCCATCGTGCCCTGCTGTGCCGTCATGAGCGCCTGATGGGCACGCTTTCGGATGCCGCGCCGATTCTTTGGCAGTACGGTGCCCTGGCGCGTCTGAAGAAGGGCGAGACGATCGATAAGCTGCTCGTGGGCGGCTATTCCACCATCAGCCTGGGCTATGCCGGTCTGTATGAGTGCGTCAAGTACATGACGGGTCACAGCCACACCGAGAAGGAGGGCACGCCGTTTGCCATGGCCGTCATGCAGCGCATGAACGACAAGTGCGCGGAGTGGAAGGCCGAAAGCGATATTGACTTCTCGCTGTACGGTACCCCGCTTGAGTCGACGACCTACAAGTTCGCCAAGTGCCTACAGCGTCGTTTTGGCATCATCCCGGGCGTGACGGACAAGGGCTACATCACCAACAGCTACCACGTCCACGTGTCCGAGGAGATCGACGCATTCGACAAGCTTAAGTTCGAGGGCATGTTCCAGCAGCTTTCGCCGGGCGGTGCCATCTCCTACGTCGAGGTTCCCAACATGCAGGACAACCTCAAGGCTGTCATCCGCGTGATGCAGTACATCTACGACAACATCATGTACGCCGAGCTCAACACCAAGAGCGATTATTGCCAGGTGTGCGGCTACGATGGCGAGATCCGCATTGTCGAGGACGACGGTAAGCTGGTGTGGGAGTGCCCCAACTGCGGCAACCGCGACCAGGAGAAGATGAATGTCGCCCGTCGTACGTGCGGCTACATCGGTACCCAGTTCTGGAACCAGGGTCGAACCGAGGAGATCCGCGACCGCGTGCTGCATCTCTAATAGTCATCCCAGGCCGTCCCGTAGCGAGGCCCCGGACCTTTACTCGCTATTTCGGACAGTCCTGGCTCACGACGGAGGCGCCACTGGCGCCTCCTGTTCGTGCGGAACTCATATCGAGCAAAGGTCCGGGGCCTCGCTACGGGGCGGCCAAGTTGATGTAGCTGAGATGCAGCATGCGGTCTGCTCACTCCTCGAAGTTCTTAGCGGAAATAATTCGAGCTGCAGCTGCGATTTACTTGCGATGGCGGTTGAGCCGCAACCCAGTTTTTATTGGACCTCGAACCCTATACTCGATGTTCGCTTCGTTCATTGAGTTGCCTTTTGCATGAGGCCGGGACATATCGTCCCGCCCGCAGTTTCGCAGGCCGCAGGCCGAGAATGTTTGAGGACGGGATGATATGTCCCGGCCTCCCGGGGGAGTTACCTATGAACTACGCGAACATTAAGTATTTCGACATTGCTGATGGGGAAGGCGTTCGTACTTCTCTGTTTGTGAGTGGGTGCCGTCGTGGGTGCAAGAATTGCTTTAACTCTGTCGCGTGGGACTTTGCTGCGGGCGAGCCGTTTGATCGCACCGTCGAGGACAAGATTATCGAGAGCCTCGACCATCCCTTTATTGATGGCCTGACGATTCTGGGTGGGGAGCCTATGGAACCCGAGAACCAGGTGGGGCTCGTTGACTTTATCGAACGTGTGCGTGCCACTTATCCTGTGGGGTCGGGGAAGACCATTTGGTGTTTTACCGGCGACGTGCTCGAGGAGCTTATGCCGGGTGGTCGTCACCATACTGAGGTGACGGACCGTATCCTTGCCTGCCTCGACATGTTGGTGGATGGCCCGTTTGTTCAGGATCTTTATGATATCTCGTTGCGCTTTAGGGGCTCGAGTAACCAGCGTGTGATCGATATGAACGCTACGCGCGACCGCGCTGTGCGTGAGGGCGTTGCGCTTTGCGATGCTGTGGAGCTTTGGCGGGACGATCCAGTCTATTCGACCCATACTATGTAGCTTGTGGTCGATGCCGGAGGGCGTGGTACCATAGCGCGAACGTGAAATCGGAAAAGTGAGGCCCAGATGGTCGATCAGGAAAAAGTCGAGGCCGCCATTAAGCTGTTGCTTGAGGGCATAGGCGAGGACCCAACTCGTGAGGGCCTGCTGGAGACCCCGGCGCGCGTTGCCCGTATGTATGGTGAGATCGCCGGCGGCATGGACCAGAGTGCTGAGGAGCACCTGTCCAAAACCTTTGCCGTCGCTTCGAACGATTTGGTTATCGAGCGCGACATCACGTTCTACTCGCTGTGCGAACATCATCTGCTGCCGTTTTATGGCAAGGCCGCCATTGGTTATATCCCTAACGGTCGGGTGGCTGGGCTTTCCAAGCTCGCCCGCACGGTTGAGGTTTATGCCCGCCGTCTTCAGCTGCAGGAGCAACTGTGCGCACAGGTTGCCGATGCCCTCATGGATTATCTCGCTCCCCAGGGAGCGATTGTGTTGATGGAGGCCGAGCATATGTGCATGACGATGCGTGGCGTGCAAAAGCCCGGCACCAAGACCGTGACGCTTGCTCGCCGCGGCGTCTTTGAGACCGATCCCGCGCTCGAGGAGCGTTTCTTTAGGATGCTGGGCCGCTAACCATGAGGGTCGTCAACGACTTTACATCGAAGACCGATGAAGGGACGTCGCGTCGCGGCTTTATGGCTTCGGGCCTGGCGCCTTTTGGCGTCATGCCTCGCATTGATTACATTTGTGCCAACGGGCTGTTCCGGCGGCACCTGGGCAACATCGTACAGTTGGAATCGGGGCGCATCTTCTGCCGCCACGGTATTGACCATCTGCTCGATGTCGCTCGCATTATGTGGATCAAGAATCTCGAGGAGCAGCTCGAATTTGACCGCGAGGTCATCTACGCCACGGCACTTCTTCACGATATCGGCAAAGATGAACAGTATGAATCGGGTATATCCCATGATGTTGCAAGCGAACGCGTCGCTGATGCGATTCTCGGCGGCATGCCCGATGACGTGGCGTTTGAGCCGGCCGATGCCGCAGCCATTAAGACGGCCATTCTGGGCCATCGAAAGCTGCGCGTGAACAGCCAACCGCTTGAGCGTCTGCTCTATGCAGCCGACAAAGCGTCGCGTGCCTGCTTTGCATGCCCCGCGCGCAACGCTTGCAACTGGAGCGATGAAAAAAAGAACCTGTCGATTCGCGTGTAGTTAGTTTGCGCGGTCGGGGTTCTAAACGAAGGAGACGATCGCGTTGAGTAACAAGAAACTGCCCGAGAATGCAACCAAGACTGAAGGTGCTGAGCTCGCCCGCCGTGGAAGGGACGAAATAGCCACCGCAACGGCGGTGCCTCACGTGAGCTATGACGATCTGCGCCATGCCGATCGTATTGTCATTGACGGCCTTGAGGTTTTTGCCAACCATGGCGTGTATCCCGAGGAGAACGCGCTGGGTCAGAAGTTCATCGTTTCTCTGGTGCTCTATGCCGACCTGCGCGCGGCGGGAGAGCACGATAACCTGGACGCCTCGATTGACTACGGCTCGGTGTGCCACGATGTCGATGGCTATCTGCGCGAGCACACGTTTAAGCTCATCGAGGCGGCAGCCGAGGGGACAGCCCAGATGCTGCTGCGCCGTTATCCCTCGCTGCTTGGTGTGCGCATAAAGCTCGATAAGCCGTGGGCTCCTGTTGGCCTGCCCCTGGCAAGCTGCGGCGTCGAGATCGAGCGCGTGCGCTAGTCGACGCTAGAGCTTGTTGAGGGGTGGCTGCTTGAGCCGCTGCGACAGAGCTCTATTGTTAGGGCAGTACGTGTCGAGCAGGGCGTGAAACCGCTGATTGTGGCTTGGCTCGAGCAAGTGGACGAGCTCGTGGGCGACAACCATGTCGAGGCATTCGACAGGGTAGGCGGCGAGCTCGCGCGCGATGCGAATGGCGCCGGTTTTGGGTGTGCAGGAGCCCCAACGCGTTTTCATGCTGCGCACGGAGACGCGGGCCACGGCGACGCCCATTGCGATTTCGTACGCGTGCACGATGTCGCGTAGCGCTGCGGTGACCTCGGACGCGTAGAGCTGGTCGATGTGGGCTTGGAGCTCGTCGGACGTTAGGCCGTCGAGGATTGCGTGCCGCTTGGCCTGCGGGCCTTCGTCCGATTCATCGGCACCCATAAAACTTGCGAAGGTGGCCTGCTTGGGCCGCGGTGCGGGTGATGCAAAGTTGTGGTCGAGTGCATCCTGAACGGTGATGGGTTTGCCCCAAAGCGCAATGATGGACGAGGGACTGAGCGGCTCTCGCGCCGTCGCCTGACGTTGCTCGCGCTGGGCAAGTCGGCTGATAATCCAGGCGCTGTTGCGCTTCACAAACGCTTCGATACGCTCGCGGCTGGCACCGAGCGGTGCACTGGCGTGGACCTCACCGCTCGAAGTGACGCGTAGGTTGAAGTTCTTGACGCACTTTTTGGTAACGACGACGGGGATGGGCGTCCCATCCGGTCGGGATGCGGAAATCGTAAACTGCTGCGTCAAAAGCGGTCCTTTGGATTGGGGACGGGCCGGCATGTCGACCGTTCGGCATGCCGGCCCGCTCAAGGGATGTGAAATTAATAACGCTCAAAGAAGGCAAGCGCGTTGTCGCTGCAGAGCTTTTGCATCACGGTCTTGCCAAAGTGCTTGGAGAGCATGTTCTGGAACTCGGGCATCATGCTGGCATCGGAGAGGAAGGCGGGCACAGTGGCGCCGTCCCAGTCGCCACCGAGTGCGATGACGTCCTCGCCGCCCAGGTCGAGCCAGTGATCGATATGTGCCGCTAGCTGGTCGAAGGTGACGTCTGCGGCGGTCTTTTTGGTTGCGTCGTTGGAAAGGAACTCGCTGCAGTAGTTGAGGCCGACGATACCGCCCATGTCGCGAATGGTGCGGAACTGGTCGTCGGTGAGGTTGCGCTTGACTCTGCAGACGGTACGGGAGTTGGAGTGGCTGGCGACGAAGGGGCGCGTGGCGTGGGCGGCAACCTCGTCAAAGCACTCATCGTTGAGGTGGGAGACGTCGAGCACCATGCCGGCGTGCTCCATCTGCGTAAGGGCCTCGATGCCGGCGGCGGTGAGGCCGGCGTGGGTGTCGTGGCCGCTCGCGAGCGGCCCCTGCGCGTTCCAGCTGAGTGATGACATGAGTACGCCCAGGCTCTTGAGTACCTCGATCAGCGCGGGGTCCTCGGCAAAGAACGTGGCGTTTTCGATGGTGTGGATGCAGGCGACCTTGCCGTCTTTGAGCGCAGGGCGAATGTCTGCCGCGCTGCGTACGTTGACCATGCGGTCGTGGTTAAGCATTGCCTGGCCGCTCATGTGCGCCATGATCTGCGCCTGGAAGCGCGCGGCGTGGGCGGTGGGAATCTCGTCGGGGACAAACGTGGCGAAGCACTGTGCCCACGGCGTGTTGCCGATCTTTGCGAGCGAGATGGCGCAGGCGTTGCCCTCGATGAGGTCGAAATCTTGCGGATGCGTTTCGTCGCCGGGGAAATAACCGTCGGTGCCGGCGGTAAAGCGCAGGTCGAGATCGAGCGTGGCCCAGCCGATTCGGTCGGCAGTGTCGCAGTGTAGGTCAAATACGGGATATGCCATGGTTCCTCCGGTTGCAGCGTTTCTTTGCAAACTGTCATTGAATTGTATGACTAGGGTATAGTTAGCGCCATATGTTCACGGCGGCCCGCGTTGTGCGCCGCCCTTATCACGGAGGTTATCATGTCCAACCAGGGCAAGAAGGTCAAGACCCATTATCGCGGCACGCTCGATGACGGCACGCAGTTCGATAGCTCCTACGATCGCGGCGAGCCGCTGGAGTTCACCTGCGGCGCCGGTCAGATGATCAAGGGCTTCGATGCCGCTGTTGTCGACATGCAGGTGGGCGAGAAGAAGACCGTGCACATCCCGGCCGCCGATGCCTACGGCGAGCACAACCCCGAGATGGTTATTACCTTCCCGGCCGAACAGGTTCCCAACATCGAGCAGATCGAGAAGGGCATGAAGCTCTTCCTGTCCACGCCGAGCGGTATGCCCGTCCCCGCCGTCGTCATCGACGTGACGCCCGAGGCCGTGACGCTCGACGCCAACCACGAGCTGGCCGGCAAGGACCTCAACTTTGATATCGAGCTCGTCGAGGTCGAGGGCTAGAGTATGCCTGAACGCTTGGTTTCGACGACATGCTTGGGAAATCTCAACGATCCGTCCTATGAACTCCTACTTCGCCGGGAGCTGGGCGGTGTCTTTGAAGTTGACGAGCTACTGCTCGATTGGGACCAGGCTGATGCCTGCGCGTTTGTGGGCGTGACGGAGCTGGGACGCACGATCGATGTTCGGCTGGATACTGCCGACGGCGGTCGTCTTGCCGATGGCGACGTGCTCGCCATTGACCGTTCGGGCATGGTGCCCGTGGCGGTTGTCGTGCGCCTGCGCAGCGCCGAGGTCTATTTGGTCGAAGTCGACCGCATGGATCCGATTGCACTCGCGCATGCGTGCTGGGAGATCGGCAACATGCATGCGCCGCTCTTCCGGGGCGACTCGGACGAGCATACCGTGCGCATGTATACGCCGGTGCAGCCTGTTTTGGGCCGCATGCTTCGGGGTGTCGAGGGTGTTCGGCTCTCGGTGGTTACGCGCGAGCTCGATGCCAGTCGGCGCTTTGCGTCGAGCGCGGCGGATGTTGTCGTGAGTATGGCTCCCGACTTTACAATCGTAAAGGCGGCGCGTGGTTAACGCGCATATATGCAAGACGGACTTTGAGAGGCAACGATTCAAAGTCCGTCTTGCTGTTGATGAGATGTTTTGGGGGAAACATATGGGTCTTGAGGGAATCAAGCTGATCGCCTGCGATTTGGATGGCACGTTGCTGCATCCGGGGGAGCGCGAGCCGCGTTCCGAGGCGTTTGAGCTCATCGATGAGCTACATCGTCGCGGCATTGTGTTTATGCCGGCGAGCGGCCGTCAATATGCGAGCCTGCGCTACCTGTTTGCCCCGGTGGCCGATGAGCTCGCCTATGTATGCGAAAACGGAGCCCTGGTGATGAGCGAGGGGCATGCCGTTGTCAAGCGTTCCATGGAGCGTAGCCTTGCTATGGATATCGCGAATGCCGTGGTTGCGTATCCCCATGCCGACGTGACCCTTTCGTGCGAGGGGCACCTCTACACCATGAGCGGCAACGATGCGTTCGTCGACCATTTGCGCTATGAGGTCCACTGCGATGTGGCGGTGGTCGACCGTCCCGAGGACATCGACGAGGATGTCATTAAGATTGCCTTCCAGACGCCCGAAATTGATCAGCCGGTGGCCCTGGAGTATTTCGAGCGTCTCTTTAGCGACCGAGTCGATGTGATGACGTCGGGAACCGAATGGACTGACTTTATCGGCTTTGACTCGGGCAAGGGGTCCGCGCTTGCCGATTATGGTCGTGCCCTGGGGATCTCGCCCGATGCGATGATGGCGTTTGGCGACAATGAGAACGATCGCGACATGCTCAACGTCGTGGGCCATCCCTATCTGATGGAGAGCTGCAACCCTACCATGCGCGGTGTCAATGACCGTGTCCGCTACGTGCGCACGGTCGAAGAGGAACTGCATCGCCTGCTCGCCGAGTAGATATATGTGGCATGCCTAGAAATCGACTTTTTGCTGCAGAGTGCAGAAAGGTGGATTTTAAGGCATGTCCCAAACATCTACCGGCAGTCGGGACAGAGACCCTCAAAGATGGTGTAGTGCGACGTGACGTGCCAGCCGATTTGCTCGGACGCCTTGTCGTCGAGTTGGGCATCGAAGGGGAGCGGCACGTCGATGACGCGGCTGCATGAGGTGCAGATGATATGTGCGTGCGGCTCGATGGTGCGATCGAAGCGGCTGCCGCCCGGCGTCTTAATAGAGAGAATCTCCCCTGCGTCGGCTAAGAGATTGAGGTTGCGGTAGACCGTGCCGCGGCTGATCTTGTCATCCTGTTCGCGTACGGCGTTGTAGATTTCGTCGGCGGTTGGATGGTTATAGCTTTGGCGCACAGCGTCAAGAACCAGCTTTCGCTGCTTGGTATTCCTTCTTTGCACCGCCATGCGCCTCGCCTCTTTTCTATCAACGGTCGTAGGTAAATGATACCGTATTTAGCACACAATACTAATAACGAGGAATGAAACCGTCTTCATTGGCAAGTGGGGCTCGGGTCTGGGCGTCTACGAGGCGAAAACGCGTTCCCATGCGCTCATAGGAGGCATGAAGCGCCTCGAGATGAGACAGGATGTTTGCCGGAGCTCCCTGTATCTCCATCTCGACTGACCCGTCTTCCATGTTACTCACCCAGCCGGTGAGTGCGCGTGCCTGTGCGAGGTTGGTGTTGGTAAAGCGAAAACCAACGCCTTGGACTTGCCCCTCCCAGCGTAGGAAATAGCGCAGGGGAGTGTCTTGAGTGGCCTCGTCGCTTGCGAGCACAGTAAGCCTGCGGCGCAGCTCGAGCTCGACGTTTGATGGTTTTTGAGGCTCTCGACTGCCGACGGTGACGCTGGAGAAGAACGTATCGAAGAAGCCCATCGCTAGGCCTGCTTGACTGAATCAGCGGGGAAGGTAATGCCGGCCTGCTGGCGCACGGCATCCATGATACGCAGCGAGACAAGCGTGACATCGCGGTAGTGGCCAAGCTCGTGACGTCCCGCCGGGGTCTCCCAAATCTCTTCCTTAACGTTATCGATGCCGCCGATGGCGGTGATAAAGTCCGCGAGCTCGTATTCCATAGTGTTGCTCGATTTGGGAAGGTCGAGCGCGCGTCCGTTGTCGCCTTGCTCGCGCGGCGCCTCGGTTGCCGATCCGCGCACGACGTCGCCGCGATAATCGATGCGTACGTTGCGGGGCGTGGACAGATGGTCAATCTGGATGGTGCCACGCTCGCCTTCGATCTGCGAGGGCAGCAGGTCATTCGTAATTTTGGAGTGCGCGAGCTCGACGGAGATACGGCCACCGCCGTAGCTGGCAAGGATGGAACCGCAGCCATCGATGGGGCCGTGCGTGAGCTGTCGCGTGGTGGGGTCGAGCAGAGTAGTCATGCTCGTAAGGCCGGAGGGCATGCCGAAAATCTCGACCATGGGCTCGACGGTGTAGACGCCAATGTCCATGAGGGAACCCGATGCCATATTGCAGTCGAAGATATTGGTGGCGCGTCCCGCGAGAATCTCGTTGTAGCGCGAGGAATATTTGCCAAAGCGCAATGAGGCGCGGCGGATGGGGGCGATCTCGCCCAGGGCGTCCTCGATGGCGTGGAAGGCGGGATCGTGGAGGGGACGCATGGCCTCGAGGGCCACGACACCTGCTGCCTCGGCAGCGCGGAAGACTTCCAGCGCCTGCGCTTCGGTGGCGCAGAAGGGCTTCTCGACGATGACGTGCTTGCCACCGGCGATGCAGGCAAGGGCCTGCTCGTAGTGAAGTGCGTTGGGGCTGCCGATATAGACGGCGTCGACGTCGGCGGCTGCCGCAAGCTCATCGAGTGAGATAAAGTTTCGCTCGCCATCGCGCTCGGCGGTAAAGGCAGCACCGCGATTGGCATCGCGTGAAAGCGTGCCCACAAACGCGGCTTGGTCGTTGGCGTTGACGACTTGGATAAAGTCGTCGGTGATCATGGATGTGCCGATGGTCGCGATGCGCAGCATACGTCCCCCTTGCGTTGTTTGGTCTACAGGATGAGTGTAGCGCGTGGGGATATAAAGCTGTGCGAAAACGCTATTACAGGTCGCTCTCGTTAAAGCCGGTGTCGATATCGAGGTTGCTGCCGTCGGCCGCCGTGGTGGCGAGCTCATCGCAGCGCTCATTGAGCTCGTGGCCGGCGTGACCCTTAACCCAGATGAACTCAACCTTGTGCTTGCTTTTGGCGGTGAGTAGGCGCTCCCACAGGTCGCGGTTCTTGACGGGCTGCTTGTTGGCGGTTTTCCACCCGCGCTTTTTCCAGCCGTCGATCCAGTGCTTGATAAAGGCGTTGACGACGTACTGCGAATCGGAATGGACTTCGACCTCGCAGGGGCGGTTGAGTGCCTCGAGCGCCACGATAACGGCCATGAGCTCCATGCGGTTGTTGGTGGTCTTGGCGTAGCCGCGCGAAAGCTCGGAGGTAAAGGTCTTGCCGGCGGGGTTGGTGTATTTGAGCACGGCGCCGTAGCCGCCGCGTCCCGGATTTGATCGGGCCGAGCCGTCGGTATAGATGATGACCTTCACGGGCTTCCTTTCTTTGAGTGCATTTCATGTGAGTGACCATTGTAGCGCCATGCCCGCCGGGGGCCAGCAATCTACGATTTCTACCCCGTCTTCCGACTGTTAGCTGGCATGGATGATGCGGTTGAGCTCGTCGAGGTATTGCTGCAAGAGGAGAGAGGGCTTGCGCTCGTCGTGCATGATGTAGCCAACGTGCATCGTTGGGGCGTCTGCTAACGGGATCGATGCCATACCCCATTGCATTTCATTGGAGAGGACTCCGGTCGACAGGGTGTAACCGTTCGACGTGATAAGTAAGTTGGTAAGTGTTCCGCGGTCCGAGATTCGTATGTTGCGGTCGCAAGGGATATAGCTAAAAGGTTCCTCGGCGTAATAGAAGGAGTTTGAGGTTCCCTGCTCAAAGCTGTAGCGCGTATAGGGCGCGAGGTCGGCAAGGGACAGCTGAGGGCGGCGTGCGAGCGGGTGGCGTTCGCTGACGAATACGTGGACCGTCGCGTCGAATAGGGGATGGAAGCTTGCGCGGGCATCGGCGAAGGCCTTCTGCAGAACGCGGGCGTTAAAGTCATCCAGATACAGAATGCCGATATCGCTGCGAAACGCACGGACGTCATCGATGATCTGCGATGTGGTGGTCTCGCGCATGATGAACTCGAACTTGCTGTCGCGGCAGCGCTCGACCACGTTGACAAAGGCCTCGACCGAAAAGGCGTAGTGCTGGGCGGAAATGGCGAGGCGGGCTTGCGGGGTGCCGCCGTCCTCGTAGCGTGCCTCGAGCATGTCGGCCTGCTCTACGACCTGGCGCGCATAGCCCAAAAGCTCGGTGCCGTCGTTGGTGAGCGTGACGCCGCGGCTGGAGCGCGTAAAGATCTCCAGATGGAGTTCCTGTTCCAGGCTTTTGACGGCGTTTGAGATGTTGGACTGAGCGGTATAGAGGCGCTGAGCTGCGGCGTTGATTGAGCCGGACTCTGCCACGGCGATCAGAAAACGAAGCTGCTGAAGGGTCATCGACGCCATCCTTTCGATAGTTATCTATAAAACAGATAACAAGTTAGCGCTTTTTAGTGATTGACCGAGGAAGACAATGCCCGTACTATTCAAAACACACAAAGGCGGTAGGTTATTAAGCCGACTACGGAATCGGGACGCGAAAGGAGGCCCGCATATGAATTGCTTACCAAGACGAATGCCGGGCTCCTGTTTGCGCCCGTCGGCGTGATCAGGAGACAGCGACTTACTTCTCTCTTTTTACTTACTTTCGTTCGATCAAGGAGATCATCATGAGCCAGTTCATCAACAACCCCGAGCACACCTTTGGTTTCGATACCCTGCAGCTGCACGTTGGCCAGGAGAGTGCCGATCCCGCATCCGACTCCCGTGCCGTGCCTATCTACCAGACCACGAGCTATGTGTTCCGCAACTCCCAGCACGCCGCCGACCGCTTTGGTCTTGCCGACGCCGGTAACATCTACGGCCGTCTGACCAACTCCACCCAGGGCGTCTTCGAGGACCGTATCGCCGCGCTCGAGGGCGGCGTGGCAGGTCTTGCCGTCGCCTCCGGCGCTGCTGCCATCACCTATACCCTGCAGGCTCTTGCCCAGGCTGGTGACCACGTGGTGGCTCAGAAGACCATCTACGGTGGCTCCTACAACCTGCTGGAGCATACGCTCTCCCAGTTTGGCGTCGAGACCACCTTCGTCGATGCCCATAACCTGGAAGAGGTCGAGGGGGCCATCAAGGACAACACCACGGTCATCTACCTCGAGACGCTCGGCAACCCCAACTCCGACATCCCCAACATCAACGCCATCTCCGAGATCGCCAAGAAGCACGGTCTGCCGGTTGTCGTCGACAACACCTTCGGCACCCCGTATCTGTTCCGTCCGCTGGAGCATGGTGCCAACATCGTCGTCCACTCCGCAACCAAGTTCATCGGCGGCCACGGCACCTCGCTGGGCGGTGTGATCGTCGACGGCGGTAACTTCGATTGGAAGGCGAGCGGAAAGTACGCCCAGATCGCCGAGCCCAACCCCTCCTACCACGGCGTTTCGTTTGCCGAGGCTGCCGGTCCCGCCGCCTTCGCAACCTATGTCCGCGCCATCCTGCTGCGCGACGAGGGCGCCTGCATCAGCCCGTTCAACGCCTGGGTCCTGCTCCAGGGCACCGAGACCCTGTCGCTGCGCGTCGACCGCCATGTCGAGAACACCAAGAAGGTCGTTGAGTTCCTGGCTGGTGACAGCCACGTCGCCAAGGTGAACCACCCGAGCCTGCCTGAGCACCCCGATCACGAGCTCTATCAGAAGTACTTTCCCAACGGCGGCGCTTCGATCTTCACCTTTGAGATTAAGGGTGGCCAGGAGGCAGCTTGGAAGTTCATCGATCATCTGCAGGTGTTCTCGCTGCTCGCCAACGTGGCCGACGTCAAGTCGCTCGTCGTGCACCCGGCCACTACTACGCACTCCCAGCTCTCTGCCGAGGAGCTTGCCGAGCAGAACATCACGCCCTCTACGATCCGTCTTTCCATCGGTACCGAGAACGCCGAGGACATCATTTGGGATCTGAAGCAGGCCTTCGCCGCGCTGGACGAGTAAGGCGACTTGTGCAAGGACCCCTTGCGACTCGATAGGTATAACTGCATAAAATGCCTGCTCAAGGCGCCTGCGCAAGCAATGGTTGCGCAGGCGCCTTTTTTGCATAGGAAGGGCGCTATTACAGGGTTTTTGGCATGCTTTATGCATTCGAGTTGTGGAAAACTCCTGTTGAGAGGATGTGAGTTTTACGCAATTGACGTGCGCCTTTTGAGTAAAACCGCAGGTCGCGATTTGCTCGAGGTACTATGCAGCGCGATCGAATCACACGCAGCTCAAACGCAGCAAAAACGCACTACGGAGGTTTCCAGCTACATGAGGATCGATTCACGAAAACCGAAAGCCGCCGCCCTTTCCGCCGCTCTGACCGTGGCGCTTTTGGCGGGCGCCGGCGCAACTGATGCCCACGCGGCAACACTGTCCGATACGGTTGGATCTACCCCGTCCGAGACGACGCTGGTACAGCCCGTTGATTATCGCGGCGATGGTTATGGTTCCATGCAGGAGTGGAACGCCTCGATGGAGGCCAAGCGCGATTCCCTTGAGATGCGCGCTCAGATTATCCTAAACATGTATGGTGACTATGCCACCGATGACGAGCGCGCTGTGCTGCAGGGTTGTATCGATGGTGCGGGCAGCCTTTTGACGATGGGGGAGGTCGACGCGAAGTCGACCGAGCTCGATGAGCTGCGCACTGCGCTTGAGAATGCCAAGCGCGAAGCGCTCGAGGCCGCTGCCGCCGAGGCAGAGGCTGCCGAGGCCGCCCAGGCTTCGTACTACAACGCCGGCTACACTCCGTCCTACGCGTCTGCCGCGTCCTACGCGAACGGATCGGGCCTGACGCGCTCTGCGGGTGTCAATAACTACAACGGGCGCCGCGAGACCTATTACAGCAGCAATGTGCTTTATCACTATCGCACGGGCGAATGGACTCAGGATTCTGAGGGCTTCTGGCGCGATTCCGACGGCTATTACGTTGTTGCCGCGGGCGATATGGCCCAGGGCTCGACCTTTACGGGCTCCAAGGGTGATTGCAAGGTCTATGACTCCGGCTGCGCCGCCGGAACCACCGATTACTACACCGGTTGGTAATCTGCCATCAGAGCAAAATAGGCACATGATGAGCGGGCGTCTTTACTGGGCTTTTGGGCACAACGTAGGGGCGTCCGTTTTTTGTGCGTGCTTGAGTTAACAGAGCGCTTACCGTGGCAGTACGCCGCGCATATGGGCGCGGGGCACACTAGTTCATGAGAAATAAGGTCTTTCTCGTGGAGGAAGTGGTCTTGTGAACGCTCGAGATATCGCCGTTGCCGCCGTTGCATTGGCGCTTGGTTGTCTTGGTCCTACGGCCGCGCTCGTCGCGGGTATGCAGGGGTCTTGTGGGGCTGCCTCTATCGTGGTTGGCGTGTTGATCGCGGCCGCGCTGCTGGGAAGCGCGGGCGTGACCCTTTGCCGCGATGACGAGGACGAGATGCCGCAGGCGCGGCGCTAGCGGTTGCGAAACTGGTTTTGGTCATAGATGAAGAAAGAAGCCGCCGCAAGGGGAGTGCCCCTTGCGGCGGCTTTGCTCTTGAGGCTGTTGGCTGCGGTGCGTCGAGCGCTACCAGCTGGCCTCGATTTCGCGGATGCGCGAATAGAGCCATTCGTTTTGCGGCACTTGGATACCGTGCTTGGCCGCGAGGCGGCAGATGGTGCCCGCAAACTCATCAACCTCGGTTTTGCGCCTTGCGACGCGGTCTTGAGTCATCGAGGGCATGCCGGCGGGGTCGAGCCCCTCGATGAGGTGCACCATCTGCGTTAGGTCTGCCTCGGTCAGCTCAATGCCCTCGGCGTTGGCGACCGCAAGCGTTTCGCGCATGGCGGAAACAAAGCAGCGGCGCTGCTCGGAGCCCGGCTCCGTGGCGCTTCCGTAGGTCCCGCCGTAGGCCATGCAGGTCTGGTTGATGCCGTCGTTGAGCATGAGTTTGGCCCACATGCGGTGCGCAATGTCGCGCTCGACGGTATGGGCGATGCCGCAGCGCGTGTAGAGCCCGTCGATAGCGGCGACGGTCGCGGGGTCGGTGCCGGCGGCTGCACCAAAGCGGATCTCGCCCGCATTGGTAAAGGTGAGCGCGCCATTGAGAAACACGGCGTCCATGCCCTGGCAGATACCAAGAACGGTATGCTCCCAGCCAAAGCGTTCGGCAATCTTTTGTTCGCTCGTAATGCCGTTGCACAGCGAGGCGATGAGCGTGTTGGGTCCCACGACGCGCTCCATAGTCTTGAGTGCTTGGTCGAGACCGGTGGTCTTGACCGTCAGGATGACCAGATCGGCGGGCGCTGCCTCGCTGGCGCGGACGGACGTGAGACCGCAAGGCTTTCCGTTGACGGTGAGCGCATCGCCCGCGTGACGCTCAAAACGGGCGTCATCCATAACGTATTCGACGGCGTCATTGCCGAGGGCCTTGGCAATCATGCTGCCGTAGAGCAGGCCGACGCCGCCCTTGCCGATAAAGGCGACCTTGTTGATCTGCATGTGAATCATCTCCCCATATAAAAGGCGCCCGCGTAAGGGGCGCCTGATGGATTGTATGCTGCCGGGGTGATTGGTGGGTGCGCGGGGCGGCTGTTATAAAAAAGAAACGTTTGCCTGGACGTTACGCTGCGGGGCAGACCGCAAAGACGCGCGCGGGGTATCCGACACCATCACGGACCTTAGGGAAGGTGCAGAAGATGACGGCGCCTGTGGCGGGAAGCTCGTCCAGATGGTCCATGACCTCGATCTGATAGCGGTCGACCGAGAGGATGTATTGCTCGCCGGGATAGGGGTAGGCATCCTCGCGTGTGGTCACGGTTGCGGGGTCGGTGTCTGCCGGTTCGTGGCCGATGGCACCGATGTTGCGCTCTTCTACAAGCCATTTGATGGCATCGAGGTCCCAGCCGGGGTAGTGGGGTTGGCCGTCCTCGTCCTTGTTTTCGAGGTCGGCGAGCTTGGACCAGTCGGAGCGGAAGGCGACGAAAGCGTCCTTGGGAATGCGACCGTGCTCGTCCTCCCAAGCCTTGAGGTCATCGATGGTCAGGATAAAGTCGGGGTTTGCGGCGCACTCCTCGTGCTTGTCGATGACGCAGAGCGGATGCATAAACTCGATAGGTTCGATCTCGCCAAGGGAGCGGCCATCGACATGGAAGTGGCGCGGCGCGTCGACGTGGGTGCCGTACTGCGGGGCGACCGAATACTGGAAGCAACGCATGGGCGCGAGCATATCTTCGGGCGTGCCGGGCAGGTAGTCGAAGAGCTTGGTGGACTCAAATGGCTCAAAGCCAAACCAGTGCGGGGTGTCGCACGAGAGCGTATGGGTGAGGTCAACCCAGCGATAATCGGTGCTTTTGAGCTGGGATGCGAGGTTCCAAAGGTCGAGCGCGGGCATGGGTGACTCCTTTCATCGGGCTTTTTGCTGATGTTAAAGCGGTGCCGTGACAGCTCGATTTCTGCTGCGTTACGATACGTTCTCGATTGCGATTCCACGATGTTTCGGCCGCGTGACCATTGTGTTTCGCCTTGCCGGGGCGCTGATGGCGAAGGGAGGGGCCGTGCAATACCGCGTTGACCCCAAAAGTGGTAACCGAATATCTGCTCTGGGTCTGGGCTGCATGAGGTTTCCCGGTTCGCCGGGACACCCCGATGCGAAGACAGCCGATGCCATCATTTCCCATGCGGTGGAGCAGGGGATTAATTATCTGGATACTGCGTATCTCTATCCCGGTAACGAGGCGTGCGTGGGCGCCTCACTTGAGTGCTTGGGGCTGCGCGACCGGGTGCTGCTGGCGACCAAGTTGCCGCACGCTTCGTGCAAGTGCGCGGAGGATTTCGACCGGTTCTTCGACGAGCAACTGCGTCGCCTGCGGACCGACCATATCGACTATTACCTTATGCACAACATCACTTCGCCCGCCCAGTGGGAGCGCGTGGTGGCGTTGGGCATCGAAGACTGGATTGCGCACCAAAAGGCTGCGGGGCGTATTCGCCAGATAGGTTTTTCGTATCACGGCAGTGCGGCGGACTTCCTCACGATGCTCGACGCGTATGACTGGGATTTTTGCCAGATTCAGTACAACTACGCTGGAGAGCGCTACCAAGCGGGAACGGCGGGACTTATAGCAGCCGCCGAGCGCGGGCTCGCGGTGTTTGTGATGGAACCGCTTTTGGGCGGACGCCTGGCGGGCAAGCTGCCTCCGCGGGCCCGCGCCGTGCTCGATGACGTACGCGATCCGTACCTGAAGACGCCGGCTGCTTGGGGCCTTTCGTGGGTGTGGAACCATCCTCAAGTCACGATGCTGCTTTCGGGCATGACCGATACCGCGCAGGTGGACGAGAACGCGGTGCTGGCCGATCGGGCCCTGCCGGATTCGATGACAGCCGCTCAGCTCGATACCATCGCACGCGTGCTGGCGGAGTTTGAAAAATCGAATCGCGTGCCCTGCACGGGATGCGGCTACTGCATGCCATGTCCCAAGGGTATTAACATTCCCGGCTGCTTTGCCGCTTACAACGCGAGCTATGCGCACAGCTGGTTTACGGGGCTGTCGCAATACTTTACGGCGAGCGCGGTGCGCACGAGCGAGCCCAAGCTCGTGAGCAATTGCGTCAAGTGCGGCAAATGTGCGCGTCACTGCCCGCAACACATCGATATCCCCGAGCGTCTCGACGACGCGCGCCGACGTTTCCAGCCTGGCCCCGTAACGGCCGCGCTTAAAGTCTTCAGCAAAACTCGCTCCTCATGACCCTTTTATATCTTGTGATGGAATAGTTCCTGTTTGCGGCAGAATAGGGCACCAATAGACCGTATTTCACCGCAACTGATGAGGGGGAGCTGGAGATGCTAACGATTGGGTGTCATCTTTCGACGACGAAGGGCTATCGGGCAATGGGGGAGACGGCGCTGTCCATTGGCGCCAATACCTTTGCGTTCTTCACGCGCAACCCGCGCGGCGGCAAGGCGAAAGACCTTGATATGGATGATGTGGCGGCCCTGCGCGAGCTTATGGAGCAAAACGATTTTGGCCCGCTTGTGGCTCATGCTCCGTATGCCTATAACCCCTGTTCGGCTAAAGAGCGGGCTCGCGAGTTCGCCTTGGAGGCAATGGCCGAGGACTTGCAGCGTCTGGAAGCACTGCCCGGCAACTACTACAACTTCCACCCCGGCGCGTATGTGGGGCAGGGCTCCGACGCCGGCATTCAGATGATCGTCGAAGCCCTGTGCCAGGTGATGTTTGAGGGCCAGCAGACGACGGTGCTGCTCGAGACCATGGCGGGAAAGGGTACCGAGGTGGGCCGTAGCTTTGAAGAGCTGGCGCGCATTATCGAGGGTGCTGCCGCCAGGCGTCCAGAGCTATCGGACAAGCTGGGCGTGTGTCTGGACACCTGCCATGTGAGCGATGCCGGCTACGACATCATCCATGATCTGGACGGCGTTCTCGACGAGTTCGACCGCGTGGTGGGTATCGACCGCTTGCGTGCCGTACACATCAACGATTCGAAGAACCCCTGTGGTGCCCATAAAGATCGGCACGAGTGCATCGGCAAGGGATACCTTGGCAGCGAGGAGTTTGGCGGCGGTATGCAGGTTATGCAGAATATTGTATCGAACGGCCGCTTGCGCGCATTGCCATTCATTTTGGAGACACCGAACGAACTTGCAGGTTATGCGGCTGAAATCAAACTGTTAAGGTCGTTGCAGCAGTAATGACTGTCATAAAGTGGAGTGTTCCATTCACGTTATGGGTTTGTTTCAATCAGTTTTCTAATTGCGGATTCTTCCAAACGGGCGCATAATATCCAACAGTTTTTGCAGACCTCTGAATCAAACGGGGTCACCGGAAGGAGACTGATTATGAAGCTGAAGAAGCTTGGCGCATTTGCCGCCACGGGCGCCATGGCACTCGCCCTCGCACTGACGGGCTGCGGCTCGTCCAACGCCACCTCTGGTTCTGATGCCGGTTCCAGCAGCTCTGACGACGCTAAGGTCGAGAAGGTCGACGGCTCCAAGGAGTACGCGCTCGTCAAGGACGGTACGCTGACCGTCGGCACCTCTGCCGAGTACGCTCCGTTTGAGTACAAGGATGACAACGGCGATTATCAGGGCTTTGACCTTGAGCTTATCAAGGCTATCGGCGACAAGCTGGGCCTGGATGTCGAGTACGTCAACAATGACTTTGACACGCTGGTTCCGGGTGTCGCTTCGGGCGCCAAGTATGACGTTTCCATCGCGGCTATCACCGACACGCCCGAGCGTGAGAAGGAAGTCACTTTCTCCGATTCCTACTACATGGACGATCAGGCTATCGTGACCAAGGTCGATAACACCGACATCACGGCCGACAACTACAGCGAGAAGCTCAACAACGCCGACGCTACCATCATCGTCCAGTCTGGATCGACCGCCGAGGCCTTTGCTCAGGAAAACTTCCCCAAGGCTAAGATCGTTCCCTACAAGGACGCCACCGAGTGCTTCAGCGCCCTGCAGTCCGATAAGGGCGATGCCGTAGTCACCAACCGCTCCGTTGCCAGCCAGCTGACCGCCGAGCAGTTCAACACCTGCCAGACCATCAAGCAGGTCAGCACCGGCGAGGAGTACGCCATCGCCATCAACCAGGGCAACACCAAGCTCAAGGACGACATCAACCAGGCCATCAAGGACCTGACCGACGACGGTACCGTTGACGCCCTCATGGCTAAGTACAACATCAAGTAAAGTAATGCTTGATTGCGCGCGGGCCCTTTCCGTTTTGCGGAGAGGGCCTTTGCGCCTCTCTTGACGGAGAGCGTTTCCGTCTCGTTTTGTCGGCAACTTCTACGATAGGAGCCACCTTGTCTCGACTGAACAAAGGGGCCACGGAGCAGCGTTTTTCACTGCCCGCCTTGCTCCAAAAGCTATCCTGCGTCATGGCCGTGGCGCTCGCGCTGGTGTGCGCGGGGGCATATGCGCCCACGACCGCCCAGGCGCTTGAGACCGCAAAGATTACTGCCCGACCCAACACCGGTTCGGGCAGCGCTGTGGTCGGCGGCACCGAGACGCGCATTACCTGGGAAGTTCAGGCCGATGCCGACGAGGAGCTGAGCGGTCTTTCGCTGACGTTTGTCGACGGCACGACGTTTGGTACCGATGACACGCGATTGACGATGCTCTCGGGCGAGGACCTCATGGATCGTACGCCCATGAAGCCCACGTGCAAGGCTGACGGCCAGACGCTCAAGATCGACTTTGGCGAGACGGCGCCTGCCGGAGGCTTTTTCCGTGTCGAGGTTTACGGCGTGACGTTTCCCGTCGAGGGCGGCGATGAGGCCTTCAGCGGCACCTATACGCTCGCCGACGGTTCGACCAAGAAGATTTCTAAGATTCCTTCCGTCGAGATTAAGGGCGTGACGGCATTCGATAACTTCCTGGCCGACCTTAAGGAGCGGCCGTGGGTCGAGGCATGGAATTCCAACATGTTCCTTCGCCTGTTCCTGAACCCGGTCATTTTGGTTCAGAGCCTGCCGATCGTATTCAAAGGCTTCCTCATGTCGCTCTCGATCGTGCTCGTGGCATTTCCGTTGGCCATTCCCTTTGGCTTTGCCTTGTCACTCATGCGCATCTCCAAGTCGCGCATCCTGCGTTGCCTTGCCGGCATCTATGTGAATATCATCCGCGGTACGCCGGCGTTCCTGCAGATCTACATCGCGTTCTTTGGCCTGCCGCTGGCCGGCGTCAAGGTTGACGATTATGTGCTGGGCGTCATCGTCATGGCCATGAACTCGTCCGCCTACCTGTGCGAGATCTTCCGCGCCGGTATTCAGTCGATCCCCAAGGGCCAGAACGAGGCCGCGCGCTCGCTGGGCATGAACGCCTTCCAGACGCTGCTCTACGTTATGATTCCGCAGACGTTCCGCAATGTCCTGCCTACGCTGACCAGCGAGTTTATCCTGCTTTACAAGGATACGTCGCTGCTCGCGGCCGTGGGCGTGGTCGAGATCGTCATGAACGCCCGTACCATTGTGGCCACGACGGGTTCCATTACGCCATATGTGGTTGCCGCGCTGTTCTACCTGGTCATCACCCTGCCGCTTGCTCGCTTGGTGAGCGGTCTTGAGGCGAGGCTTCTGGGGACGGCCGAAACCAAGAAGAAGCGTCCCGCCAAGAGCGCTGGACAGGTCGTCGCGACGCCCGCCGACCACATCGCCGGTCTGTAAGGAGGTCCTATCATGAGCGAAACCAATAACTCGAACGAGGTCGTCGTCAGCATCAAGAACCTCCAGAAGGCCTTCGGCGATAACGTGGTCCTGCGCGACATCGATCTGGATGTGCACAAGGGCGAGGTCGTCGTAGTCCTGGGTCCTTCGGGCTCGGGCAAGTCGACGATGCTTCGCTGCATCAATCGTCTGGAGCATCCCACGAGCGGCTCGATTGTCGTTGAGGGCGTGGACGTGTGCGCCAAGGGCGTGGACCTCAACAAGGTACGTACGCATCTGGGCATGGTGTTCCAGCAGTTCAATTTGTTCCCGCACCTGTCAGTCAAAAAGAACGTCATGCTCGCACAGCAAAAGGTACTCAAGCGCAGCAAGGAAGAGGCCGAGAAGATTGCCGTTGAGGAGCTGACCAAGGTTGGTCTTGCCGAGCGCATCGACTTTATGCCGAGTCAGCTTTCGGGCGGCCAGCAGCAGCGCGTGGCCATCGCCCGCGCCCTGTCGATGAATCCGCACGTGATGCTCTTTGACGAGGCCACGTCGGCACTTGACCCCGAGCTTGTCCGCGACGTCCTTGGCGTTATGCGCGATCTGGCCCGCGACGGCATGACCATGATCGTCGTGACGCACGAGATGGGCTTTGCCCGCGACGTTGCCGATCGCGTCGTCTTTATGGACGGTGGCGTTATCGTGGAAGAGGGCACGCCGAGTGAGGTCTTCGACCATCCCAAGAGCGAGCGCACCAAGGCGTTTTTGGGCAATATCTCATAGTCGGTTAACGCAATTTGCGTTACAGGAAACGGGGGCTGGATGTGGATCCAGCCCCCGTTTTTGTTAGGACACGTATGCGTATTGTCGTGACTCGGCTTTGTCGGCCCGTGGCGTGTTAAGCCAGCTCGGCTCCAAGGGCGCGACAGGCGGCCTCGCCCTCGTCATCGGGGGCATCGTAGCAGATTGCAGAATCGACGACGTTGACCCCCGCCTCGTCGGCGTCTGCCTTCCAGTTGTCCATCCATTCGCCCTCGGCCCACGAGTAGGAACCAAAAAGAACGACCTTCTTGTCGCCGAGAATTTCCTTGACTTCGTCCCACATCGGCTGGAACTCGTCGTACTCAAGCTCTTCGGAGCCCATGGCGGGGCAGCCGTAAGCGAAGGCGTCATAGTTGGCGACCTTGTCGGCGGAGAAGTCGGCGCAGGGGATGACCTCGGCCTCGGCGCCGGCACCGGTTGCGCCCTCGGCAACGAAGTTTGCCATGGCCTCGGTGTTGCCCGTGCCGCTCCAGTACACGACTGCGATCTTGCTCATATGTTTTCCTTTCGGTTGTGCGGCGTGCGGCCGCGTTTTGTATGCTCTATCGGGTTGCCTGGACAAGTTGTCCCAGGGTGCAGCCCTGTTGATAGATGTAGGTGAGGTATTGCGTGCATGCGCGATAGGAATCGAAGGTCGTGAGCGCCTGCTCAACGTTTGTGTATACCTTCCATGCGCCAAAGACCTTATAGTTTTTGCCGCGCTGGACGATAAACTGATGGACATCTTCGTAGGGATAGCCCAAAAAATAGCCAATTTCGTGGGGGAACTCGCACATGCACCCCGTATCGCAGTGCCTATTTCGCGCGAGTGCGCAGACGCTGCCGTCATAGGCGCTTTCTGCGGCATTGCTGCTTGCCAGCGTGATGCGCGCGGCGAGATGCACCAGGGATGCGGACAGGTTGTGGACATCGTAACCTTCGGCGGCAAGTGCCGTCGTAGCGCGGGGGTCGGAGAGGTATCGCATGAGGTCCGCAGGGCGGTACACATAGATGAGCGCTCCGCAGGGACGCCAGACCAAAACGCTCATGTGGATCCCGAGTGGCTGGAGCTCGCGGTTGCATTGGGCTATGACGGCGAGCAGGCGAGTGCGTCGCTCTTCGATATGGGCGGCGCCGGATTTTCCGTTTTGGTTGGCGTAAACGCCGGGATAGGTAAAGAGCGAAGCCGGCTTGATACCTGCGAGCGTAGGGGAGCAGTTGCGCACGACAGCCGTTTGGTATGTTGGGATGTCAATGGTTCGAGTCACGGCGCTCCTTACGAATCTAAACTGTTAGCCTAGGAAAACTTATACACGAAAGTAAGCCATGGTCAACAAAAAAGTTTGAAGAGGGAAACTAATTGACCGAACAGACATGATTTTGGGTTAAGATGGGGACACCCCATGGGGGTATCTAGATAGTGCTAATTGAAAGGGGAGCGCATGAGCGACTTGCTCAACCCTGCGAATCTCATCGTGCTGGCCGTCATTGCCGTCGGCATGTTTTTTGGACTGCGTCGCATTGCCGCTTCGACACACGGGAAGAGTTGCTGCAGCGATGGTACGAGCGGCAAGAAGGCCAAAAAGGTTGTTGTGGTGGATACCGATGCGTCACACTATCCCTATAGCGATGAGCTGCTCATCGGCGGCATGAGCTGTGACGGCTGCGCTCAGAACGTAGCCAATGCCCTCAATGCGCTGGATGGCGTGTGGGCAACGGTGACGTATGCGGACCACACGGCACGCGTGCGCTCTAAGCAGCCGGTTGATCGTGGTGTCCTCGAGACGGCCGTGAAAGACGCGGGCTACTACGTCATGACGCTGTAAGCGCCGCCCTGGATGCGCTTCCTTGGCTAGGCTCGTCCGCGCAGTTCGATGTCTTGGATGTCGTCGAAGTCGATGGCGATGTCTCGGAGCTTGAGGAGCTTGAAGGCGGGGAGCGCCTCGTCGAGGATGCCGGTGCGGCTGCGATAGCCGTATGTATCGTAATAGTTGACACGAACCAAGTCGCCACGTTTGAGACCCTCGAGCTTTTTAGAAAGTACGAGGGCTTTTTCTTCCGTGAGCTCACGTTTTGACTCGACGGTGATTTCCTGCTTGCGCACGAGTTCGTAGTATCCCGTGAGGGCGGCAAAGGGCATAAACTGCGCGGCGCGGTTGGCGCGCACGGCACCGTTAGCAGTGAGCTTGGGGTCGGCGGCGCGGCGCCTGCCCTCGGATAGCAAGCTCAAAGCTGCTGCCATGATCCAGA